>NZ_JBFAQJ010000027.1:0-90437 GCF_040677225.1 Saccharopolyspora sp. NPDC049357
CCGTCCTCGACGCAGCGGTGATAGGTGATGTCGGTGAAGTCGAAGCCCTCGATGGGCTCCCACAACTTCGGATCGAACAGCTCAGAGACAACGGGATTCTGCACACCTGGGACAATAGGGGGCGCAAGTGCTCGGCGCGGGGTCCTCCCCGCGACCGCCCGGTGCTTGCGTGGACGTCGACGGAGGGAGCCGCGGACCCTCCGCCGTTGTCCGCCAGGCGATTTCAGAGGTGATCGGTTGAACCCGTCCACAGCCCAGGCTGAGGTCATCGTCGACGAGCTCGTCCGAAACGGGGTGCGCCACGCGGTGCTCGCCCCGGGGTCGCGCAACGCACCTCTCGCCTACGCTCTGCACCGGGCCGCGCACGCTGCGCGTTTGAGGCTGCACGTGCGGATCGACGAGCGCAGCGCCGGCTTCCTGGCCCTGGGCCTGGCCGCGCGCACCCGTCAGCCGGTTCCGGTGTTCTGCACCTCCGGCACCGCCGCGAGCAACCTGCACCCTGCGGTCAGCGAGGCTTACCACGCCGGGGTGCCGCTGTTGGTGATCACGGCCGACCGGCCGCCGGAGCTGCGCGCGGCGGGAGCGAACCAGACCATCGACCAGCACCGGCTGTACGGCAGCGAGGTGCGGTTGTTCGACGAGCTCGGCGTCGCCGAGGCTCGTTCCGGGCAGAACGCCTACTGGCGGAGTCAGGTGTGCCGCGCCTGGGCTGCTGCGGCGTGCGGCATGCGCGGCGGGCCGGTGCACCTCAACCTGCCGTTCCGGGAGCCCCTGGTGCCCGACGGCGACGCCGACTGGTTCGAGCCGCTGGAGGGACGACCGGGCGGTGAGCGGTGGACCGAGGTCGCCGACCGCGGATCGTCGCCGAGCTCGCTGGGGCGGTTGAGCTCCGGTCGCGGTCTGGTGCTGGTGGGCGACTGGGGTGCCGAGGAGGCGAGCGCCTGGGGCGAGCGCGTCGGCTGGCCCGTGCTGTCGGAGGTCGGCGGCGTCGGGGTGTCCGGCCCGGCTGCGATCAGCACCGGGATGTGGCTCCTCAGCCTGCCCGAGTTCATTCGCGAGCACCGGCCCGAGCAGGTGCTGTGCGTGGGACGCCCGACGGTGTTCCGCCAGGTCCAGCAGCTGCTCGCCGATTCCGGGGTGGAGGTGCTGCTCGCGCACGGCGGGATCGGCTGGCCCGCGCCCGCGCACGACGTGCGGGAGGTCGCCGAGACCTTCGGGACCGACTCCGAAGGTCCCGGACCCGTTGACCCCCAGTGGCTGACGGCCTGGCAGCAGGCCGACCAGAAGGCTTCCGCTGCGCTGCACGCCGCCCTCGACCTTGAGCGGTGGCCGAACGGCCCGGCGGTGGCTCGCGAGGTGGTCGACGCGCTGCCGGAGAACTCGTTGCTGGTGCTCGGGTCGTCGAACCCGAGCCGGGACGTCGCGCTCGCCGCGCGGCAACGGCCCGACGTGCTGGTGCACCGCAACCGGGGTGCGGCCGGCATCGACGGGACGGTGTCCACGGCGCTCGGCGCGGCCACCGGCCACGGCGGCCCGGCGTACGCGCTGCTGGGCGACCTGACGTTCCTGCACGACAGCAACGGTCTGATGCTCGGCCCGTACGAGCAGCGGCCGGACCTGACGATCGTGGTGTTCAACGACGACGGCGGAGGCATCTTCAGCCTGCTGGAGCAGGGCGGTCCGGAGCACAGCGACTCCTTCGACCGCGTCTTCGGCACGCCGCACGGCACCGACCTGGCGCAGCTGTGCGCGGCGCACCGGGTCGAGCACGTCCAGGTGCCGGGCCACGCCGAACTCCGCGAGGCGCTGCGGCCCAAACCCGGCCTGCGCGTCGTCGAGGTGCGTGCCAACCGGGACGAGCTGCGCGCGGTGCACCAACGGCTGCACGCGGCCGTCCGCTCCGCGCTGCTCGGCTGAGGACGCCCGCGCGAAAGTCGTTGCGGCGGAACCCGATGTGCGTCGCAGAAGCGTGAACACCCTGTTTCAGTCGCAGGTGGGTCGGGGTGCGTCCGGCCACTGTGGTCGGACGGGCGCGTTAGCCCGTTGGTGTGTATTCGCGTTTTTCCGCGTGGTGATGGGAAAAACTCGATGCGAAAAGCGCAGCCGGTGTGAACGTGTTTGCCTAGTCTCCTGATCGGACCAAGAAGTTCGAGGAGGTGGCAGGGTGATTCGACGACAGGGCCTGCGCGCGGTGATCGCGGCCTGCTGCGCGAGCGAGGTGCTCGCCGCGCCGGCGTTGGCGGGAAGCGAAGGGCCAGGCGCGCCGGGAGCGGGCGACGCTTATTTCCCCGGTTACGGCAACGGCGGCTACGACGTCTCCCACTACGACCTGCAGCTGCGCTACCAACCCGCCGACGACCACCTGCAGGGCACCGCGACGATCGTCGCGACCGCCACGCAGGACCTGACGGCGTTCAACCTGGACTTCGCCCTCACCGCGAAGTCGGTGCGGGTCAACGGCATGCCGGCGCAGTTCGCCCAGAACGGCCTGGAGCTCACCGTGACCCCGCCGGCGACCCTGCCGCAGGGTGAGATGGCGACCTTCGTCGTGGAGTACGAGGGCACGCCGTCGACCGCGGAGTTCAACGGCCTCAACCCGTGGGTGCGCACCTCCGACGGGGCGTTGGCGATCGGCCAGCCGGAGATCTCCTCCTGGTGGTTCCCCGGCAACGACCACCCGAGGGACAAGGCCACCTACGACGTGGCGGTGACCGTGCCCGACGGCACCGAGGCCATCTCCAACGGGGTGAACACCCGCAACAACAGCCTGGGCGGGTGGACCACCTGGAACTGGCGCAACACCGAGCCGACCGCCACCTACCTGGCGTTCATGACCATCGGCCAGTACGAGATCAGCAGCAAGACCGGTGCGTTCGGCCAGCCGTTCGTCACCGCCTACTCCGACAAGCTCGGCCCGCTGGCCGGACCGGCCAAGGCCAGCATCGAGCGCACCCCGGAGGTCGTGGACTTCCTGACCCAGCTGTTCGGTGAGTACCCGTTCTCCGCGCAGGGCGGCGTCGTCCCGTCCGAGGGCCTGAACTTCGCCCTGGAGAACCAGACCCGCCCGACCTACAGCCACAAGTTCTTCCAAAGCGCGGCGAACACGTCGGTGGTCGTGCACGAGAACGCCCACCAGTGGTTCGGCGACTCGGTGTCGGTGGACACCTGGCGCGACATCTGGATCAACGAGGGATTCGCGTCCTACGCGGAGTGGTTGTGGTCGGAGGCGCAGGGCACCGGCACCGCGCAGGAGCTGTTCGACCACTACTACAACTCCTACCCGGCGGATGACCCGTTCTGGCAGGTCCTTCCGGGAGACCCGGGTGCCGAGAACGTCTTCCACGACGCCGTCTACGACCGGGGCGCGATGACGCTGCACGCGCTGCGCAGCGTCGTCGGCGACGAGGCCATGCTGGACATCACCCGCACCTGGGCGGCGGAGCACCGCTTCTCGACCGGCACCATCGAGCAGTTCATCGAGTTGGCGGAGCAGAAGTCCGGCAAGCAGCTCGACGAGGTCTTCAACACCTGGCTGTTCACCAAGGGCAAGCCCGCGGTGAACCCGGCGGCAGGCGTCGCGGCCAGCGCGGCCCGGGAGAGCGTGCCCACGCCGCCGGCGGTCGCCGAGATCGACCGCGCGCACGAACACCTCCACGACCACTAGCCGGTCAGCGAACTCCTTCCAGGGCTTCGCGCACCGGGAGGAGCTTCGCCTCGACCTCGGCCACCTCCAGGTCCGGGTCGGAGTCGGGCACGATCCCGCCTCCGGCGAACAGCCGGACCCGGCCGCCACGAGCACCGCCGGAGCCCGCTTCGGCGGTGCTCTGCTGTTCGATCTGCCCGCAGCGCAGCGCGATGCCGAGTTCGCCGTTGCCCGCGCCGTCGACCCAGCCGACCGGGCCCGCGTAGCGGCCGCGGTCCATGCCTTCGAGCTCGGAGATCAGCGGCACGGCGTCCTCGGTCGGGGTGCCACCGACCGCCGCCGTGGGGTGCACCGCTTCGACGAGGTGCAGCAGCCCCGACCCGTCGGGCGTGTCGGCCAGCTTGCCTTCGACGTCGGTGGCCAGGTGCAGCACGTTGCGCAGCCGCAGCACCGACGGCGACGTCGGCACCGACAGCTCGCTGCAGAACGGGCGCAGCTTCTCGGCCAGCGACTCGGCGGCGTAGGCGTGCTCGCTGCGGTTCTTGGCGGAGTCGAGCAGTTCTGCGGCGATCTCGTCGTCGGTGCGGCCGGTGTGCGGCCAGGCCGTGCCCGCCAGCACCCGGGAGCGGACCTCGTACCCGCGCCGCTCCAGCAGCAGCTCCGGGGTGGCGCCGACCAGGCCGTCGACCGCGAAGGTCCAGCAGTTCGCGTAGCGCGCGGCCAGGTTGTGCAGCAGGAAGCGCTCGTCGAGCGGCTCGGAGGTGTTGGCGACGAGGTCGTGCGCGAGCACGACCTTGCGGAGCCCACCACGGGATTCGCGCATCAGCCGGACCGCCTCGGTCACCGCCTGCCGGTATGCCGTGGACGACAGTCGGCCATCGCTGTAGGAGACGGTTCCGGGCTGGCGCACCGGCTCGGGTTCCGGTTCGGGCGCGTCGCCGATGGTGGTGATCCAGCGGACGCCGTCCCGCTCCCCGATGATCACCTCGGGCAGCACCAGGACCGAGTCGCCGGGGCGGCCTGCGAAGGCCAGGCTGGTGAAGGCCACCGGTCCGCAGCCGGGCAGCCCCACCGCGTCATCGACGTCGATGTGCCCGCACAGCTGCCGCCACCACGCGTCGGAGTCGGTGAAGCGATCCGTGCCGGAGGTGTTCAGCCGCGCCGCGCAGCCCCATCCGACCAGGCCCTGGCCCTCGCGGACCCAGCTCAGCGACTCGCCGCCGGGGAGCAGGTCCAGCAGCGGGCGGTCGTGCCGTGGGTCGGCAGGATCGAGTCTGCGGGTGCGCGCCGTCAGCCGCCTGGATGTAGTCGCCACGCTTGGAGCGTATTCGGAGTGCGGATCCGGGTGGGCTGACCGGCCGCGTGGCCCTGGCCACGACCCCCGGCCCCTACAATCGGTCACCGTGGCAGGCGACGCGGTGACCCAGGACGCGGCCGACTCGGTGACCGGCTCAGACACGGACGGTGACCAGTCGGTGGTACAGCCCTCGCCTGGGCGGGTTCGCCGCCGAGTGGCACGAGGTGTGCTGATCACTGGCTTGTTGCTGTCGGTCATGGGACTGTCGATCATCGGTGCCTGCTTCATCAACGACCGCACGATCGTGGAATCCCGGGGCCAGGCGGTGGCCGAAGTCGTGGACACCTCGCTGACCCGGACCGTGGTGCGGTTCAACACCGAGGACGGGCGCGTCTACATCCCGCCGAACGGCGTGATCTACCCGACCGACCTGCAGGCGGGGCAGCTGGTGCGAGTCGAGTACGACTCCCGCAACCCCGACCTGGTGCGCGTCGCGGGCCGCACCGCGGTGATCTCGCTGCTGCCGGTCCTCAGCGCGCTGGCGGTCCTGTGGGCGGTGCTGCTGCCGACGTATTGGCTGCTCAGGAGATCCGACAGGGACTGAGGACCCTTCCGGGGCCTTTCGGCCGGTGCGAAACTGGGTATCCGCCGCAAGGGGGTCGGTGGTCACACGCCGAAGGGCCGACCCCGCGTCTGCGAGGTCGTTGCCCATGAACACCCCTAGAGCGTTGTCCGACTCGCCGCAGGTGCAGCAGCAGTGGGTGCTCGGTGCTCCGGTGCTGTCCACCGTCGACCGGTCGGTGCCCGCTGAGGTGGATCCCGCCGATCTGGCGCTGTACTGCACGATGCTCGGGGACGACGCCCTGGTGCTCGCCCACCGGCTGACCGAGTGGGGGATGCGCGCAGGTCTGGAGGAGTCCGCAGCGCTCGGGGAGATCGCCTACGACCTGCTCGGACAGGCGCGGATCCTGCTCGGCCGGGCCGTCGAGGTGCGCGGTGAGCATGACGAGGACCTGCTCGCCTACCAGCGGGGACCCGGCGAGTACCGGAACGTGCGGTTGGCGGAGATCGACTGCGGTCCTGGGCCGGGCGGTGACTTCTCGACCACGGTGGCCCGCCTGCTGCTGTTCACCACCTGGCGCCTCGCGGTCTTCGAGGAACTCGTCACCTGCAGGGACGCGGTGCTGGGGACGCTGGCGGCGCGGTCGCTGCACCGGCTCGCGGAACACCGGGACCACGCCGCGCAGTGGGTGATCAAGCTGGGTGATCACGGGCCCGGCGGATCGTGGCTGATGAGCGCCGGGTTGCAGCGCGTGTGGCCGCTTGCCGCGGAGCTGTTCGTCGCGCACCCGGTCGAAGCGCGGCTGGCCGACGCCGGCTGCGGCGTGGACCCCTCCCGCCTGCGCGTTGGGGTGGGTCAGGGGCTCGACGAGGTGTTCTCCATCGCTCGCCTCCAGCGCCCGGCACCCACCGAGTTCGGCGATTTCGTCCGGCCGGGCGGTCGCGACGGCGCGCACACCGAATCCATGGAGTTCCTGCTGGCCGACATGCAGTACCTGGTCAGGGCGGGGCTGGCCAGCGGTCGCTCCGCGCAGAAGCCGCAGGACGAGCGAAGTTTCAGAAATGCAATGGAAGATGAGTAGTTCCCCGCAAGCCGATGAGCACCGGCCGGGCGCACAGTGATCGAGGGGGTATCGGAGCGTCGGAAGCAGTGGCCTGGGGGTCTTCCGCGTTCCTCGGTCGGGGACTAGTGGAAGGGCGCAACGCGGATGGCCGAGATCTGGTTGCAGGTGCTCATAGGGTTGATGGCGGGATGTGCCGGTGCGGGTTTGGTGCTCGTGGTGCGCAGACGTCCCGCCGAGCAGGTCGTGGAGGATCCCGAACCCGCACCGGAGCCGCTGCCGCAGCGGGAGCCGGACGGCTGGGGGCCGTTCGTGCAGCACTGCGAGCAGGCGGTGCTGCGGGCGAGCCGGGCGGTCGAGGCGATGTCTTCGCAGCAGGCCCGCAACCGGTTGCTGACCGTCGTGCGCAGGATGGACGCCGAGCTGCCCAACCTGCGCGTGCTCGCCGAACTCGGCCGGGGTCTGGGGGCGACCTCTCGCGACGTCGAGATCGCGGGCCGGGTGCGGGACGAGCTGGCCGAGGCCGAGAAGCGCTTCGGCGCGGTCACAGGTGAGGTTCTCGAACTCGTCGAGGACCCCGATCCCGAGCGGGTGGGCGAGCTGCGCGGGCGGTTCCCGCTGCTGCGCCCGATCTCGGCGGTCCTGCCGGAGCCGGTCAGCTAGCCGGCACCTCGGCCGCCTGCGCCCACCACTCGTGGACCTCGACGGCCGCACCGGGCGCGGCGACGAGCAGCCCGTCGCGCGGCAGCGGGTTCGGCTCTCCGCGCCGGTCGAGGACCGTGGCACCGGCCTCGGTGGCCAGCGCGAGCGCCCCGGCGACGTCCCACTCCTCGTAGTCGTCGAGCACGGCGGCGATGGTGTGGCCGAGGGCGACCTGGGTGATGGCCAGCGCCGGAGAGCCCAGTAAACGCACGCCGACCTGCGCGCTGGCAGCGTTGGTGATGAACCGGTCCATGCCCGGCCACGGCCCGTTCTTGGTCAGCTCGGTGCACACGATGCCGCCGCGTATCTCGGAGCGGTCGGGCAACCGCACCGGTGTGCCGTTGGCCCGCATGCCCCGGCCTCGCGCGGCCGCGTAGATCTGGGTCCGGTACGGGTCGGCGACCACGCCGACCACCGGCCCGAAACCGTCGAGCATCGCCAGGCTGTAGGCGCACCAGGGCAGCCCGGCCACGTAGTTGGCGGTGCCGTCCACCGGGTCGACCGACCAGCGGAACTCCGAGGCGCCCTGCTGCGGTGGCACGCTCGGTTCTTCACCGAACTCCTCCCCGAACACGGGGGTGCCGGGGAACTCGTCGGCGAGGATGCGGCGGGTGTGCCGTTCCAGCGTGCGGCCGGTGTCGGTGACCCAGTCGAACGGCGACTCGCTGGGCTCGGGCCGCGCCCCTCTGCCCGCGGTCGCGATGATGACGTCGGCGGCGTCGTTGGCCAGCCGACCGGCGACCTCGAACGCCCGCGACACCAGGGCCGGTTCGATCTGGGCGGGTGGAGTAGGCAGGGCCGTCATGCGTCCCCAGCCTCCGCGCGGCGAGTGACCGCTCAGCAACGTGAAGGTGACCGGCCGTGGAGCCGCAAGCCACGTTTGCGGGCCGATGGGCGAGTTGGGGTGCTCTTCGGTTGTCGTTGGGGATCGTGTCACGTTGCCTTCGGCTGCTCGCCGGAACCGGCGGCGACCGTGTTGTCCGTGCGCATCGCGATCGTGACCGAGAGCTTCCTGCCGCAGATCAACGGAGTGACGAACTCGGTGTTGCGGGTGCTGGAGCACTTGCGTCGTCGAGGCGACCAGGCCCTGGTCATCGCCCCCGGACCCGGTCCGGACGAGTACGCGGGCTTCCCCGTCATCAGACTGCCCGCGGTGGACCTGCCGATGGTGTCGTCGCTGCCCATCGGGTTCCCGAGCCGCCGCGTGCTGCGCGGGCTCCAGGAGTTCGCGCCCGACGTGGTGCACCTGGCTTCGCCGTTCGTGGTGGGGGCGCGCGGGATGAACGCCGCACGTCGGCTGGGTGTCCCGACGGTCGCCGTCTACCAGACCGATGTGGCGGGTTTCGCCGAGTCCTACGGGCTCGGGCTGACCGCGAAGGCGGCGTGGAAGTGGATCCGCCGCCTGCACTGCCACGCCGACCGCACGCTGGCCCCCTCGACGTGGGCGGTGGAGACGCTGCGCGAGCACGGCGTTCCGCGCGTGCACCGGTGGGGTCGCGGCGTCGACACCGAGCGGTTCACGCCGCGCAAGCGCGACGAGCAGCTGCGGGCCGAGCTGGCTCCGAACGGTGAACTGCTGGTGGGATACGTCGGCCGATTGGCGCCGGAGAAGCGCATCGAGCGGCTCGCCGAGCTGGACGGCACGTCAGGCGTGCGGCTGGTCGTGGTCGGCGACGGCCCGGAGCGCGAGCGGTTGAACGCGGAACTGCCCAACGCCGCGTTCCTCGGTCAGCGCACCGGCGATGAGCTGGCCCGCATCTACGCCAGCCTCGACGTGTTCGTGCACACCGGTCCGCACGAGACGTTCTGCCAGGCGGTGCAGGAGGCGATGGCCTCCGGCGTCGCCGTCGTCGCCCCGGACGCGGGCGGGCCCCGCGACCTGGTCGAGGTGGGGCGGACCGGCTACCTGCTGCCCGCGCACGACGACGCCGAGCACGCGGCGGCCTTGCGCCGCGCCATCGCCGACCTGCGAGATCCCGCGCTGCGGGAGCGCTTCGGCACCCACGCCCGCAACGCCGTCGCGGGTCGCACCTGGCCGGCCCTGTGCCGCCAGTTGGTGGATCACTACGCGGCGGTGAGCGGGTACGTGGAGTCGGCAGCTGCCTGAACCGGCTCCGGAGCGGGCCACGTACGCTTCGGGTGTGTCTCGGGCAGGCTTGGACAAGAACCCTCGCGAAGTCGCGGCGATGTTCGACGGCGTCGCGCGTCGGTACGACCTGACCAACACCGTGCTGTCCTTCGGGCAGGACCGGCGCTGGCGGAAGGTGACCCGGCAGCTGCTCGCGCCTCAGCAGGACGAGAAGGTCCTCGACCTCGCTGCCGGGAGCGGCGTGTCGACCGTCGAGTTCGCCCGTTCCGGCGCCTACTGCGTCGCGGCCGACTTCTCGCTGGGCATGCTCTCAGTCGGCAAGGGCCGGGGTGTGCCGCTGGTGGCGGCCGACGCCCTGCACCTGCCGTTCGCCGACGACGCCTTCGACGCCGCGACGATCTCCTTCGGCCTGCGCAACCTCGCCGACACGGTCGCGGGCCTGCGCGAGATGCGCCGCGTGGTGCGGCCCGGCGGTCGCCTGGTGGTGTGCGAGTTCTCCACCCCGACGTGGCAGCCCTTCCGCGGCGTCTACATGAACTACCTGATGCGCGCGCTGCCACCGATCGCCCGCGCGGTCTCCTCCAACCCGGACGCCTACGTCTACCTCGCCGAGTCCATCCGCTCCTGGCCCGACCAGCGAGCCCTCGCCGAGCTCATCGGCGACGCCGGCTGGACCGACACCACCTGGAAGAACCTGACCAGCGGCGTGGTGACGGTTCACCACGCGAAGAACCCGTCCTGATCATCCCGGGGCGGAAGCGGCTCAGAGCCAGGTGGTTTCGGGGGTCGTGGTCCTGGTCCAGGTGAGGGCTCGGGTGAAAGCCCTGGTGGCCGGGGGCTGCGGGTGGTGGGGAGTGCGGATCACCGCGATGCGTCGGTGAGTCTCCGGTGCCGCCAGGGGGACGTGGACGAGGCCCGCGAAGGCGATCAGGGGTAGGACCATCCCGGGCATGACGGCGGTGCCGAGACCCGCTGCTACCAGTCCCGCCACCGCGGTGATGTTGCCGGATTCCAGAACGATCCGGGGGTGGGCCTCCGCGGCGGCGAAGGCGCGGTCGGCGTGCTGGCGGATGCTGGAGTTCGGCGCGAACGCGATGTGCGGTTCGGTCGCCAGCTCCGCCCAGGTCAGCGACTCGCGCGCGGCGAAGCGGTGCTGCTGCGGGAACACCGCGCACATCCGGTCGGTGGCGATGGGGTGCACGGCCAGATCGGGCAGCGGTTCGGTGACGACCGTGACGCCCAGGTCGACGGTGCCCGCGCGAACCTTGGCCAGGACCTCGTCGGACATGCCGTCCTCGATCGACAGCTCCACGTCCGGGTGCTCCGCGCGGTAGGCCGAGACGACCGGGGGCAGCAGGATCGCCGCCATCGACGGCAGCGCCGCCACCCGGACGCGGCCGCGGGTTCCTGCCAAAAAGCCTTGGAAGTGGTTGATCCCGGCGTCGAACGAGTCCACCACCCGCCGCGCGACCAGGCAGAACTCGGCGCCCTCCGGCGTGGTGACCAGGTTGCGGGTGGTGCGCTGGAACAGCGTGATGCCGAGCCTGCGCTCGACGTCGCGCACCGCGCGGCTGATCGAGGACTGCGCCAGGTGCAGCTGCTCGGCGGCGGCGGTGAACCCGCCGGTGTCGTGCACCGCGAGGACCAGCCGGAGCTGCTGCACGGTCAGATCCATGCCCATGGTGCATGAATCTATCAAGAATCAGTGCTTGACCAGCATGAGCGAGGTGGATCACAGTTCTCCCGTCCGGCCCAACGGCGGTGTTCGGAGGTTGCCCATGCTTGCCGCGAGTGGATTCCTGACGATCGGCGTGTTCCTCGCCCTGGTGCTCTCGCGCAGGGTGTCGGTGCTGTTCGCGCTCACCCTGGTGCCGATCGCGGCGGCACTGCTCAGCGGTCACGGCGCCGGGCTCGGTGAGCTCGTGGCCGATGGCCTGGTCACCGTCGCCCCGGTGGCCATCATGATCACCTTCGCGGTGCTGTACTTCAGCCTGATGATCGACGCGGGGCTGTTCGACCCCGCCGTCACCCGCATCCTGCGCTGGGCCAAGGGCGACCCGCTCAAGATCACCGTCGGCACCGCGCTGCTGACCCTGCTGGTCGCGCTGGACGGCGACGGGGCCTCCACCTTCCTGATCACCGTCTCCGCGCTGCTGCCGATCTACCAGCGGCTGGGGATGCGCCGGATCGTGCTGGCCGGCGTGGTGTGCCTCGGCGCCGGAGTCATGAACATGGTGCCGTGGGGTGGGCCGACGGCCCGCGCGATGGCCGCGCTGAAGCTCGATTCCGCGCAGCTGTTCCTGCCCGTGCTGCCCGCCATGATCGCCGGCATCTGCTGGGTGCTGGTCGCCGCCTACCTGATCGGCCGATCCGAGCGGAAGCGGCTCGGCGTGGTGAGCATCGAGGCGGGCGAGCGGGTGCGGCTGACCGGCGCGGACCGCGTTCGGTTCTGGATCAACGCGGCGCTGACCCTGACCCTGGTCGGCTGCCTGCTGTTCCAACTCGCCGACCTGGAGGTGCTGTTCCTGGTGGCCTTCCTGGTCGCGCTGCTGATCAACCGCCCGTCGTGGCAGGGCCAGCAGGAGCTGTTCGCCAAGCACGCCTACAACGTGGTGCTGGTCGTCGTGGTGATCTTCGCGGCCGGCGTGTTCACCGGCATCCTCACCGGCACCGGCATGATCAAGGCGATGGCCGAGAGCCTGGTCGCGGTCATCCCCGACGCGGGTGGTGCTCTGCTGCCGGTGGTCACGGCCATCGCCGGGATGCCGCTGAGCCTGGTCTTCACCCCCGACGCCTTCTACTACGGGGTCGTGCCGGTGCTGGCGGAGACGAGCGCGGCGTTCGGCGGCGATCCCGCCGCGATCGGGCGGGCGGCGATCCTCGGCCAGATGACCACCGGGTTCCCGCTGAGCCCGCTGACCGCCTCGACGTTCATCCTGCTCGGCATGTCCAAGGTCGATCTCGGCGACCACCAGCGGTTCATCTTCGGCTGGGCCTTCGGCACCACGCTGGTGATGACGGCGGTCGCACTGGTCACGGGGGTGCTGTAGATGCGCATCGGCAGTGGAGCCGGTTTCGCCGGCGACCGCCTCGAACCGGCGCTGGAGCTCGTGCGGGCGGGTGTGGACGACCTGGTGCTGGAGTGCCTGGCCGAGCGCACCATCGCCCTCGGGCAGCAACGCAGGTTGGGCGATCCGGATCAGGGCTACGACCCGTTGCTGCGCGCGCGGTTCGAGCGTTTGCTGCCGGTCGCGGTGCCGAACGGAGCACGGGTGATCACCAACATGGGCGCCGCCCATCCGCTGCGGGCGGGCGAGGTCACGCGGGAGGTGATGACGGCCGCTGGGCTGACCGGCCGCATCTCCGTGGTCACCGGCGACGACGTGCTGGACCGGCTCGACCCGGCCACGCCCGCGCTGGAGGACGGCATCCCGCTGGCCGAGCACGGCGAGATCGTCTCCGCCAACGCCTACCTCGGTGCCGAGGCGCTGCTGCCCGCGCTGGACGCGGACGTGGTGATCACCGGGCGGGTCGCCGACCCGTCGTTGTTCGTGGCGCCGATCGCGCAGCGGATGGGCTGGGACCTCGACGACGTATCGCGCGCCGCCGCAGCGACGCTGGTCGGCCACGTCCTGGAGTGCGCGGGGCAGGTGACCGGCGGCTACTTCGCCGACCCGGGCGTCAAGGACGTTCCCGGGCTGGCCGAGCTCGGGTTCCCGTTCGCCGACGTCGACCCCGACGGCAGCGCGACCATCGGCAAACCGGACGGGACCGGCGGGATGGTGACGGTCGGGACGGTGCGCGAGCAGCTGCTCTACGAGGTCACCGATCCGACCGCCTACCGCACGCCCGACGTGGTCCTGGACTTCCGCGAGGTCCGCGCCGAGCGGACCGGTGCGGATCGGGTGCGCATCAGCGGGGCGCGCGGGCGGGCCCGGCCGGAAGAGCTGAAGGTCAGCGTCGGCTACCGCGCGGGGCACCGCGCCGAATGCGGCATCAGCTACGCCGGACCGGGGGCGGCCGATCGGGCGAGGCTGGCCGCGGACGTGGTGACCGGGCGGCTGCGCGGCGCCGGACTGCGCGTGCGCGCCGACGTGCTGGGGGCGATGGGCGATCCGGACGGCGAGTGCCGACTGCGGGTGGCCGCCATCGCGGAGGACCGGACGGCGGCGCAGATCGTCTGCCACGAGGTCGAATCGCTCTACACCAACGGCCCTGCCGGAGGCGGTGGGGTGCGCACCGACGTGCGCGAGGTGATCGGCATCGTCTCCGCGTTGATCCCCAGATCCGATGTGACATCGCAGGTCACGTTCCTGGAGGTGAACGATGCGACTGCATGAGATCGCGCACTGCCGAGCGGGCGACAAGGGCGACACCTCGATCCTGTCGGTGTTCCCCCTCGACGACGCCGACTACGACCGCCTGCGCCGGGAGCTCACCGCGGACCGCGTCCGCGCCCACCTCGCGGGTCAGGTCCGGGGCGAGGTCACCCGCTGCGAGCTCCCCCTGCTCAAGGCGCTGCAGTTCACCTGCCACCGAGCGCTCGACGGGGGCGTGACCACGTCCCTGTCCCTGGACACCCACGGCAAGACCCTCAGCTCGCGCCTCCTCGCCCTGGATCTGTGACGCGAGGGGCTGGTGGGGCCGGTGGTCCGAACCGTCCGTGATCGATGTCCGCTTTGCCCGGTCGGTTCGGAGAAGAACCGCCCACCGGTGACCCTCGGCGAGGCGCGCTGCGTTCCACCGGACGGCGGGTTTCCTCACTCAGGTGGCCTACGCGAAAGGGTCGATCGCGCTGGTGCAGCGGCTTAGACTCGGAGTTAGTGAACTCGTTCACAAGCGGGTTTCGCACCGAGCACTGCACTAGTTCGAGGAGTGTCATGACCAGCGCCACCAGCCGCCGCCGACCGGACGATGACGCCGATGTGATCGTCGTCGGAGCGGGCCCGGCCGGCTCGACGGCTGCGACGTACCTGGCCAGGGCGGGACTGGACGTCCTGCTGCTGGAGAAGAGCGTCTTCCCGCGGGAGAAGGTCTGCGGCGACGGGATCACGCCACGGGGCGTCAAGCAGCTCATCGACCTGGGCATCGACACCAGGGAAGAAGCCGGCTGGCTGCACAACAAGGGCCTGCGGGTCGTCGGCGGCGGAGTCAGCCTGGAGCTCGACTGGCCGAGCCTGTCCGACTTCCCGCCCTACGGCGTGGTCCGCCCGCGCAACGACTTCGACGACCTGCTGGCCCGCAACGCCCAGCTGGCCGGGGCCCGCCTGTTCCAGCAGACGAGCGTCAGCGGCGCCATCACCGACGAGCGAACCGGCCGGGTCGTCGGCGTGGAGGCCAAGACCGGACCCGAGCGCAGGCCGGTGACCTACCGGGCGCCGCTGGTCGTGGCCTGCGACGGGGTGTCGGCTCGATTGGCCCTGTCGGTGGGCATCCAGAAGCGCGACGACCGGCCGATGGGCGTGGCCGTGCGCCGGTACTACACCAGCCCGCGCACCAAGGACGAGTTCCTGGAGTCGCACCTGGAGCTGTGGGACAAGTCCAACCCGGCCGACCCGACGCTGCTGCCCGGGTACGGCTGGATCTTCGGCATGGGCGACGGGTCGGTCAACGTCGGGCTGGGCATCCTGTCCACCTCGTCGGCCTACGGCAAGACCGATTACCGGCAGTTGCTGCGGTCCTGGCTGGACGGGACCCCCGAGGAGTGGGGATTCCGGGAGGACAACGCCACCGGCAAGATCGGCGGCGCCGCGCTGCCCATGGGCTTCAACCGCACCCCGCACTACCGCGACGGCCTGCTGCTGGTCGGCGACGCGGGCGGCATGGTCAACCCGTTCAACGGCGAGGGCATCGCCTACGCGATGCAGTCGGCCCGGCTGGCGGCCGAGTGCGCGGTGCACGCGATGGCGCGACCGACCGCGTTCTCCCGGGAACAAGCCCTGAGCCGGTACCCGACGGCGGTGCAGCAGGAGCTCGGCGGCTACTTCCGGCTCGGCAATATCTTCAGCAAGTTGATTGGCAATCCCACGGTCATGCGGATGGCCACCAAGCACGGTCTGCCGCGGCGGACTCTGATGCGTTTCGTGTTGAAGCTGCTGGCAAATCTCTACGACGAGAAGGGTGGGGACGTCATGGATCGTGTGATCAGCACCACTACTCGCGTCACCCCTAGCGCGTGACCCTGAGTGTCTGGTCAGATGTCCCGGTAACCGTGAGAGAAGTCATAAAGTTAGGTACGCCTCACTACGGAGCCGATTCGGGCGACCGCATAGAGTGCGCACCAGAAGCCTGAGGCGTGACCTGCGTCTCGGCGGGGACTGACGATGTGTGTCCCGGGCCACAAGACTCGGAACCGGTTGGAGGGGAGCAAAGGTGCTCGACCCGTACATCCCGTTGGTGCTGTTGTTCGCGCTGGCGCTGGGATTCGCGGTCTTCTCGGTCGCGATCGCGCCGCTCGTCGGTCCCCGCCGCTACAACAAGGCGAAGCTCGACGCTTACGAGTGCGGGATCGAGCCCTCGCCGCAGCCCGTCATCGGCGGCGGCCGGATGCCCGTCGCCTACTACCTGACCGCGATGTTGTTCATCCTCTTCGACATCGAGATGGTCTTCCTCTACCCGTTCGCGGTCTCGGCCGACGCCCTGGGGATGTTCGGCGTCGTCGAGATCGTGCTGTTCATAGCGACCGTCGGCTTCGCCTACATCTACGTCTGGCGGCGAGGCGGACTGGACTGGAACTAACCGGAGCGCTAGCGCCCGGTCCGCCGGGCGCCTGAGACGAACTACAGGGACTAGCCGCAAGGACGCGGGAAGGAGTGCCGGCGATGGGGCTTGAAGAGCAGCTGCCCAACGGCATCCTGTTGGCCAACGTGGAGAAGCTCGTCAACTGGACCCGGAAGACGTCGATGTGGCCGGCGACGTTCGGGCTGGCTTGCTGCGCCATCGAGATGATGACCGTTGGCGGTTCCCGCTACGACATCTCGCGGTTCGGCATGGAGCGCTTCTCCGCCACCCCTAGGCAGGCCGATCTGATGATCGTGGCCGGTCGGGTGACCAACAAGATGGCTCCGGTGTTGCGCCAGATCTACGACCAGATGCCCGAGCCGCGCTGGGTGCTGGCGATGGGCGTGTGCGCCTCCACCGGCGGCATGTTCAACAACTACGCGGTCGTGCAGGGCGTCGACCACGTGGTGCCGGTGGACATGTACCTGCCGGGATGCCCGCCGCGCCCGGAGATGCTGCTCGACGCGATCCTCAAGCTGCACGCCAAGATCATGGACGAGCCGATCAACGCCAAGCGCGCGCAGGAGAAGCTCGAACGCGGCGACCGCACCCCGATGATCCCGTCCTCGGTCCGGTACGCGCCGAAGAACGCCTCGCAGCGCAAGCGCGCCGAGCGGCAGCAGGCCGCGCAGCGACGCGAGATGGGCGGAACGGACGAGCTCGGCGCGTTCGAGAGCACGCCCGAGCGCCCGGAACTCAAGTCGGGTAGGTGAATTCGATGGCGGACAAGGAAACCACCCCGGCCCCGGGCGAACCCGGTTCGAGCGCCGAGCGCGCCGCGGACCTGGCGCCCACGGGAGCCGAACCGGCCCGCGCCGGAGCACCGACGGCCGGCCACGAGCGGCAGGGCATGTTCGGCGTGCGCGGCACCGGTGACACCTCGGGCTTCGGCGGGCTGCACCTGCCGGCCTACGTGCCACCGGCCGGCGAGCGCCCCTACGGCGGCTGGTTCGACGAGGTCGCCGACGCGCTCTTCGAAGCGATGCGCGCCAAGGGACTTCCGGACGACACCGTGCAGCAGGTGACCGTCGACCGCGGCGAGATCACCTTCTACCTGCGCCGCGACAACCTCGTCGAGGTCTGCCGCATCCTGCGCGACGACCCGGCGCTGCGCTTCGAGCTGTGCAGCTCGGTGTCCGGTGTGGACTACGGGCCGGACACGCCGCAGCGGCTGCACTCGGTCTACCACCTGACGTCGATGACCTACCGGCGCCGCATCCGGCTGGAGGTCGCCGTGGACGTGGAGGACCCGCACCTCCCGTCGATCGTGTCGGTCTACCCGACCGCCGACTTCCAGGAGCGCGAAGCCTGGGACATGTTCGGCCTGGTCTACGACGGGCACCCGGCGCTGACCCGGATCCTGATGCCCGACGACTGGGACGGTCACCCGCAGCGCAAGGACTACCCGCTCGGCGGAATCCCGGTGGAGTACAAGGGCGCCGAGATCCCGCCGCCGGACCAGCGCAGGGCCTACTCGTGATCGCGGAGAGGTGTGGGCAATGACCACCGAATCACTCACCGGCGCGTACCCCGCCGAGTCGAGAGACACCACCGAGGGCCGCATCTTCACCGTCACCGGCGGCGACTGGGACGAGTTCCTGGACGAAACCGGCGGCGAGGAGCGGGTTGTCATCAACCTGGGCCCGCAACACCCGTCCACGCACGGAGTTCTGCGGCTGGTGCTGGAGCTCGAAGGCGAGACGGTCACCAAGGCCCGCTCGGTCATCGGGTACCTGCACACCGGCATCGAGAAGAACACCGAGTACCGAACCTGGACCCAGGGCGTCACCTTCGTGACGCGGATGGACTACCTGGCGCCGCTGTTCACCGAGACCGCCTACTGCCTGGGCGTCGAGAAGCTGCTGGGCATCGAGGCTCCGAAGCGGGCCCAGACGTTCCGCGTGATGCTGATGGAGCTCAACCGGATCTCCTCGCACCTGGTCTTCCTGGCCACCGGTGCGATGGAGCTGGGCGCGACCACCGGCATGACCTACGGCTTCCGCGAGCGCGAAGAGGTCCTGCACCTGCTGGAGTTCCTGACCGGTCTGCGGATGAACCACGCGTTCATCCGGCCCGGTGGCGTCGCGCAGGACCTGCCGGATGGCTGGCAGGACAAGGTGCGCGAGTTCATCAAGGTCATGGACACCCGCCTGCCGGACTACGACAAGCTGTTCAGCGGTCAGCCGATCTGGAAGCAGCGGCTGAAGGACGTCGGCTACCTGCCGCTGGACGGCGCGCTGCAGCTCGGCGTGACCGGACCGCTGCTGCGGGCCGCGGGACTGCCGTGGGACCTGCGCAAGGTCGAACCGTACTGCGGTTACGAGGAATACGACTTCGAGGTGCCCACCAGCAACGACGGTGACTGCTACGCGCGGTACATGCTGCGGGTGCAGGAGATGCACGAGTCGCTGAAGATCATCCGGCAGTGCGTGGACAAGATGGAGTCCGGCCCGCACATGGTGGAGGACGCAAAGATCGCCTGGCCGGCGAAGCTGAGCATCGGCGCCGACGGCATGGGCAACTCCCTGGAGCACGTCCGCAAGATCATGGGCCAGTCCATGGAGTCGCTGATCCACCACTTCAAGCTGGTGACCGAGGGCTTCGACGTCCCGCCCGGCCAGGTGTACGCGCCGGTCGAGTCGCCGCGCGGCGAGCTGGGCGTCCACATGGTCTCCGACGGCGGCACCCGGCCGATGCGGGTGCACGTGCGCGAACCCAGTTTCGTGAATCTGCAGGCGATGCCGGCGATGGCCGAAGGCGGACTGGTGGCCGACGTGATCGCGTCCGTCGCCTCCATCGACCCGGTGATGGGCGGGGTGGATCGATGACCGAGCAGTTCGAGTTCACCACCACCGAGGAGCAGACCGGCGCGGTCGACACCTCGGTGTTCGGCGAGGACACCCGGGCCGAGGCGAAGCAGATCATCGCCCGGTACCCGGAGTCGCGATCGGCGCTGCTGCCGATGCTGCACCTCGTGCAGTCGGTGCAGGGGCACGTCAGCCCGGCGGGCATGAAGTTCTGCGCCGAGGAGCTGGCGCTGTCGGTCGCCGAGGTCAGCGCCGTGGCGACCTTCTACACCATGTACAAGCGCAAGCCGTGCGGTCAGCACCTGGTCAGCGTGTGCACCAACACGATGTGCGCGGTGCTCGGCGGCGACGCGATCTACAAGGCGCTGGGCGAGCACCTGGACGTCGGGCACGAGGGCACGGCCGGGGAACCCGGCACCGAGGGCTCGATCACCTTGGAGCACGCCGAATGCCTGGCGGCCTGCGATCTCGGGCCAGTGCTGCAGGTCAACTACGAGTACTACGACAACCAGACGCCCGAGAAGGCGCTGGAGCTGGTCGAGGCGCTGCAGCGCGGCGAGAAGCCCGCGCCGACGCGCGGACCGGCGCTGTCGGACTTCCGGGGTGCCGAGCGCCAGCTGGCCGGGTTCTTCGACGACCTCGACGAGACCGTGACCGGACCGTCGCAGGCGACCGAGACCAACCGCGGCGCCTCGCTGGCCCAGGACCGCGGATGGACCGCGCCGAGCATGCCCGATGACGCGGAACTCCCGCCGCTGCCGGAGAAGAAGTGAGGGTGGCCATGACCGAACCGAGCACCAGCCCGGTGACCCCGGTGCTGACCAAGCGGTGGCTGTCGCCGAACTCCTGGACGCTGCACACCTACGAGCAGCTGGAGGGCTACACCGCCCTGCGCAAGGCGCTGCGAGCTCACCCGGACCAGCTGATCGAGCTGGTCAAGGCGTCCGGGCTGCGCGGTCGCGGCGGCGCGGGGTTCCCGGCGGGCGTGAAGTGGAGCTTCATGCCCAAGGATCCGGTCAAGCCGCACTACCTGGTCATCAACGCCGACGAGGGCGAACCGGGGACCTGCAAGGACATCCCGCTGATGATGGCCGACCCGCACTCGCTGATCGAGGGCTGCATCATCGCCAGCTACGCGATGCGCGCCAACCACTGCATGATCTACGTGCGCGGTGAGGCCCTGCACCCGATGCGGCGGCTCCACCACGCGGTCCGCGAGGCCTACGCAGCCGGGTACCTGGGCAAGAACATCCTGGACTCCGGTTTCGACCTGGACATCGTCGTGCACGCCGGGGCGGGCGCCTACATCTGCGGTGAGGAGACCGCGCTGCTGGACTCCCTGGAGGGCAAGCGCGGTCAGCCGCGGCTCAAGCCCCCGTTCCCCGCGGCGGCCGGGCTCTACGCCTGCCCGACGACGGTGAACAACGTGGAGACCATCGCGTCGGTCCCGTTCATCGTCAACGGCGGTTCGGACTGGTTCCGCACCATGGGCAGCGAGAAGTCGCCGGGACCGAAGATCTACTCGATCTCCGGGCACGTCGAGGAGCCGGGCCAGTACGAGGCGCCGATGGGCACCACGCTGCGGCAGCTGCTGGAACTCGCGGGCGGCATGAAGGGCGGCGTCCCGCTGAAGTTCTGGACCCCGGGCGGGTCCTCGACACCGCTGTTCACCGCCGAGCACCTGGACGTCCCGCTGGACTTCGAGGGCGCGGCCGAGGCCGGATCGATGCTGGGCACCACGGCCGTCCAGGTGTTCAACGAGACCGTGTCGGTGCCGTGGGCCGTGATGAAGTGGACGCAGTTCTACGAGCACGAGTCCTGCGGCAAGTGCACCCCATGCCGGGAGGGCACCTACTGGCTCGCGCAGGTGCTGGAGCGGATGGTCGACGGGCACGGCACCGAGGAGGACATCGACACCCTCCTCGACGTCTGCGACAACATCTTCGGCCGCTCGTTCTGCGCCCTCGGCGATGGCGCGGTCAGCCCGATCACCAGCGGTATCAAGTACTTCCGCGAGGAGTTCCTCGCGTTGTGCGACACGAACAAGTCCGCCGCGGAACTGGTAGGAGCGGCCCGATGACCCTGGCACCCGAATCCGAAGCGCGCCCGGTCCCCGAGGGCTACGTCCGGCTCACCATCGACGGGATCGAGGTCGAGGCGCCCAAGGGCGAGCTGCTGATCCGGACCGCTGAGCGGATGGGCATCACCATCCCGCGGTTCTGCGACCACCCGCTGCTGGACCCCGCGGGTGCCTGCCGGCAGTGCCTGGTCGAGGTCGAGATGAACGGCCGGGCGATGCCGAAACCGCAGGCCTCCTGCACCATGACGGTCGCCGACGGGATGGTCGTCAAGACTCAGAACTCCTCGCCGGTGGCGGACAAGGCGCAGCAGGGAGTGATGGAGCTCCTGCTGATCAACCACCCGCTGGACTGCCCGGTCTGCGACAAGGGCGGCGAGTGCCCGCTGCAGAACCAGGCGCTCAAGCACGGCCGCGCGGAGTCCCGCTTCCACGACACCAAGCGGACCTTCGCCAAGCCGGTGCCGATCTCCTCGCAGGTCCTGCTGGACCGCGAGCGCTGCGTGCTCTGCCAGCGCTGCACCCGGTTCTCCAAGCAGATCGCCGGTGACCCGTTCATCGAGCTGCTGGAGCGCGGTGCGCTGCAGCAGATCGGCATCGGCGAGCAGCAGCCGTTCCAGTCCTACTTCTCCGGCAACACCATCCAGATCTGCCCGGTCGGCGCGCTGACCAGCGCCGCCTACCGGTTCCGGTCGCGGCCGTTCGACCTGGTCTCCACCCCCGGGCAGTGCGAGCACTGCGCGTCGGGCTGCGCGACCCGGACGGACTGGCGGCGCGGCAAGGTGATGCGCCGGCTGGCCGGGGACGACCCGGAGGTCAACGAGGAGTGGATCTGCGACAAGGGCCGCTTCGCGTTCCGCTACGCCAACGCCGCCGACCGCATCACCCGGCCGCAGATCCGGGAGAACGGCAAGCTGCGCGAGGCGTCCTGGACCGAGGCGCTGCAGGTCGCCGCCGAGGGCCTGACCGCCGCGCGTGACGCGGGCGGGGTCGGGGTGCTGCCCGGTGGCCGGTTGACCGTCGAGGACGCCTACGCCTACTCGAAGTTCGCGCGGGTCGCGTTGCGCACCAACGACATCGACCACCGCGCCCGGCCGCACTCCACCGAGGAGCTGCGGTTCCTGGAGTCCACCGTGGTCGGGGTGACGCCGGAGAACGGTGTCACCTACCGCGATCTGGAGTCCGCCCCGGCGGTGCTGTGCGTGGCGTTCGAGCCGGAGGAGGAGTCGCCGATCGTCTTCCTGCGGCTGCGCAAGGCCGCGCGCGCGGGCGGGACGCAGGTCTTCCACGTCGCCCCGCGCACCTCGCCGGGAGTGGAGAAGACCACGGTCATCACCCACGCCGGAGGCCCGGTGCGGACCGGTTCGCTGGTGCAGTGCGTGCCCGGTGGCGAGGCCGCCGCGCTGGAGTCGCTGCCGTCCGATGTGGACGAAGCGATCCGGCAGCAGGGCGCGGTGCTCATCGTCGGTGAACGCGCCGCCGAGGTGCCCGGCCTGCTGTCCGAGGTGCTGCGCACGGCCCAGCGCACGGGCGCCCGGGTCGCCTGGATCCCCCGCCGAGCCGGTGAACGCGGCGCCATCGAGGCCGGCGCGCTGCCGACGCTGCTGCCCGGCGCCCGTCCCGTCGTCGACGACCACGCCCGCTCCGACGTGGAGCGGACCTGGGGCATGGCGCCCGGTTCGCTGCCCGCCGCCGCGGGTCGCGACGCCACCGAGATCCTCACCGCCGCCGCTTCCGGGGAGCTCTCCGGCCTGGTGGTCGGCGGCGTCGACCCGGACGACCTGCCCGACCCGGAGCTGGCCCGCGGGGCCCTGACCGGAGCCGGTTTCGTGGTCAGCCTGGAGCTCCGCCCCAGCGCGGTGACCGAGCAGGCCGACGTGGTGCTGCCGATCGCGCCCAGCGTGGAGAAGAGCGGCAGCTACCTCAACTGGGAGGGCCGCCGCCGCGAGTTCACCACCACCATCGACGGCACCGGCGCGCTGCCGGACTGCCGGGTGCTGGACACCCTCGCGGTCGAGATGGACGCCGACCTGTTCACCCAGACCCCGGCCGCCGCGAGCGCCGAGCTCGACAGGCTCGGCACCCACACCGGCGGACGCACCGCGGACCCGGACGAGGCCGTCGCGCACGCACCGCGTCCCGGCCCCGGCCAGGCCGTGCTGGCGACCTGGCGGCAGCTGCTGGACAACGGTTCGCTGCAGGTGGAGGAGCCGAGCCTGGCGGGTACCGCCCGCAACCGGGTCGCGATCGTCTCTCCGGAGACCGCCAAGCGCGTCGAGATCAGTTCGGGACAGCGGCTGGAGGTCCGCACCGAGCAGGGCAAGATCGTGCTGCCGGTCGAGATCGCCGACATGCCCGACGGCGTCGTGTGGGTGCCCACCGACTCCGGGAAGGCCCGCGTGCACAAGGTTCTCGGCGCCGGGCACGGAGCTCTCGTCGACATCGCGCCGAGCAGCGCGAGCCCGGAGAGCAACGGGCATTCGCTGAACGGCAATTCCCCGGCCCACCACCACGGGGGGAACGCATGACCAGAACAGCCGAACTGCTCGCCGACGACCCGATCTGGCTGATCCTGCTCAAGGTCGTGGCCATCTTCGCCTTCCTGGTGCTGATGACGCTGCTGACGATCTGGGCGGAACGCCGGGTCATCGGCCGCATGCAGCACCGGCCGGGCCCGAACCGAGCGGGACCGTTCGGCATCCTCCAGTCGCTGGCGGACGGCCTGAAGCTGGCCTTCAAGGAGGACATCCGCCCGGTCATGGCCGACAAGTGGGTGTTCTTCCTGGCCCCGGTCATCTCCGCGACGCCCGCGCTGGTGTCGTTCGCGGTGATGCCGATCGGCCCCGAGGTCACCATCTTCGGCGAGCGCACCGCGCTCCAGCTGGTGGACCTGCCGGTGGGCCTGCTGGTCGTGCTGGCCTGCGCCTCGATCGGCGTCTACGGCATCGTGCTCGCCGGCTGGGCTTCCGGTTCTCCGTACCCGCTGCTGGGTTCGCTGCGGTCGGCGGCGCAGGTGATCTCCTACGAGATCGCGATGGGCCTGTCGTTCGTCGCGGTCATCATGTACGCGGGCACGTTGTCGACCTCCGGCATCGTCGCAGCGCAGGAGAACGGCTGGTTCTTCGCGCTGCTGCCGGTGAGCTTCCTGGTCTACGCGGTGTCGATGGTCGGCGAGACCAACCGCGCTCCGTTCGACCTCCCGGAGGCCGAGTCCGAGCTGGTCGGTGGTTTCCACACCGAGTACTCGTCGCTGAAGTTCGCGCTGTTCTTCCTCGCCGAGTACATCAACATGGTCACCGTCTCCGCGCTGGCGACGACGCTGTTCCTCGGCGGCTGGCACGCGCCGTGGCCGCTGTCGCTGATCGGTGACGGGGTGCTGAACACCGGCTGGTGGCCGGTGCTGTGGTTCCTCGGCAAGACGATCGCGTTCCTGTTCTTCTTCGTGTGGCTGCGCGGCACGCTGCCCCGCCTGCGCTACGACCAGTTCATGGACCTCGGCTGGAAGCTGCTGGTCCCGGTCAGCCTGGTGTGGATCGTGGCGGTGACCGTGATCCGGGCGCTGCGCAACTCCGAGACCGTCAGCACCCAGCAGTTCATGATCGGCGGCGCGATCGTGGTGGTGATCCTGGTCGCGGCCACGTTCCTCATCCCGGACCGCAAGCCCGAGAACGACCCGGACGAGGTGCCGCTCGCGGGCAGCGGGTTCCCGGTGCCGCCGATCGACCTGGAAGTCCCCAAGACCCCGCCGCGACGCACCCCGGTGCGCAGCGGCACCGGTTCCGGCGAGCTCGCGGGTCCGGAAGGCGAGGAGGCGCCCCATGGGAATGTTTGATCCGATCAAGGGATTCGGCGTCACCTTCTCGACGATGTTCAAGAAGGTCGTCACCGAGGAGTACCCCGAGGTCAAGAAGGTCGCCGCGCCCCGGTTCCACGGCCGCCACCAGCTCAACCGGCATCCGGACGGGCTGGAGAAGTGCGTGGGCTGCGAGCTGTGCGCCTGGGCGTGCCCGGCCGACGCGATCTTCGTCGAGGGCGGCGACAACACCGACGAGGCCCGCTTCTCGCCCGGTGAGCGCTACGGCATGGACTACCAGATCAACTACCTGCGCTGCATCGGCTGCGGGTTGTGCATCGAGGCGTGCCCGACGCGGGCGCTGACGATGACCAACGAGTACGAGACCGCGGACGACAACCGGCAGGACCTGATCTACACCAAGGCCGACATGCTGGCGCCGCTGCTGCCCGGCATGGAGCAGCCGCCGCACCCGATGCGCCTCGGCGAGGACGAGCAGGACTACTACGTCAACGGTCCCGAGCTCGCCAAGCAGCGAGGGGTTCCCGCGGGATCGACGGTGGAATCCGGTCCGGAGGTTGATGCGCGATGAGCACCGGAATCGTGCTGGCACAGGCCGGCGACGTGGTCGGCACCGGGGAGGCGGTGCTGTTCTGGGTCCTCGGTCCGCTCTCGCTGCTGGGCGCGCTCGGCATGGTCTTCGCCCGCAACGCGGTGCACTCCGCGCTGTGGCTGGTGCTGACGATGCTGAGCCTGGGCGTGCTCTACATGGGTCAGAGCGCGCCGTTCCTGGGCTTCACCCAGATCATCGTCTACACCGGCGCGATCATGATGCTGTTCCTGTTCGTGCTGATGATGGTCGGCCGCGACTCCTCGGACTCGGTGGTGGAAGTCCTGCGCGGACAACGCCTCTGGGCCGGGATCGGCGGCGTCGGCCTGGCTGCGCTGCTGGTCTCGGGGCTGGCCCGGTCGTTGACCTCGGTGCAGGTGGCACCGCCGCTGGACCCCTGGCTGCCCGCCGGCGGTGGAGCGGGCGGCCTCGGTCGGCTGATCTTCACCGACTACCTGTTCCCGTTCGAGCTGACCTCCGCGCTGCTGATCACCGCGGCGGTCGGCGCCATGGTGCTGGCCTACGGCGGCAAGGGCCGCGGCCCGCGCCTGAGCCAGCGGGAGCGCGCCAACGCGCGGTTCCGAGGCGAGCGCCCGTCGCCGCTGCCCGGTCCCGGCGTGTACGCCACGGCCAACTCGGTCGCGGTGCCCGCGCTGCTGCCGGACGGCTCGGTCGCGCCGGAGTCGCTGTCGGAGCTGCTGGAGAACCTGCCCGCCGAACGGCTCGACGAGGAGCGTCGCGCGGTCGCCGGTGACGAGCCCGAACCCGACGCGCACGCGCTGATCGAAGAGCCGGAGCCGCCCGAGCAGAACGGCTCCGGCAAGTCCGGTGAACCGGTCATCGACGCGGGTCCCGAGAGCCCGGCGCCGGGCGGCAACGGTCACTCGGACCAGCGGGCCGGTCACGCCACCGAGGAGGTTCACCAGTGACCCCCACGTACTACCTGCTGCTGTCCGCGCTGCTGTTCTCGATCGGCGCGGTCGGAGTCCTGGTGCGGCGCAACGCCATCGTGGTCTTCATGTGCGTCGAGCTGATGCTCAACGCGGTCAACCTGACGCTGGTCACCTTCGCCCGCATCGAGGGGACGGTGCACGGGCAGGTCATGGCGTTCTTCGTGATGGTCGTCGCGGCCGCCGAAGTGGTGGTCGGCCTGGCCATCATCATGTCGATCTTCCGGACGCGTCGCTCGGCCTCGGTCGATGACGCCAACCTGCTCAAGTACTGAGAGGGCGCGTGGTGACGGCAAAGATGCTTGAAACCGCAGCGGGGGTCGCCGAGGCGACCGGGCCAGCGCAGTCCTACGCCTGGCTGCTGGTCGCGTTCCCGCTGGTGGGTGCCGCGATCCTGCTGATCGCGGGACGCCGTGCCAACGGCTGGGGACACCTGCTGGGGTCGGCCACGGTGATCGCCTCGTTCGTCTACGGGCTGTGGCTGTTCACCTCCGTGACCGGCGTGCCGCAGAGCGAGCAGGTCCGCGAGCTGCACCTGTTCTCCTGGATCCCGGTCAACGCGCTGCAGGTCGACTTCGGGCTCCGGCTGGACCCGCTGTCCATGGTGTTCCTGCTGCTGATCACGGGTGTGGGATCGCTGATCCACCTGTACTCGATCGGCTACATGAGCCACGACCAGCAGGGGCGCACCGGTTCGGCCAACACCGAGCGCCGCCGGTTCTTCGCCTACCTGAACCTGTTCGTGGCCTCGATGCTGATCCTGGTGCTGGGCAACGGTTTCGTGACGCTCTACCTCGGCTGGGAGGGCGTCGGTCTGGCCTCCTACCTGCTGATCGGCTTCTGGCAGGGCCGTCCTTCGGCGGCCGCGGCGGCGACCAAGGCGTTCGTGATGAACCGGGTCGGCGACGTCGGCCTGGCGCTGGCGATCTTCTTGCTGTTCGCCAACCTCGGCACCACCCAGTACGCGGAGGTCTTCGCCCGCGCCGGTGAGCTCTCGCCGGGTGTGCTGCTGGCGATCACGCTGCTGCTGCTCCTCGGCGCCTGCGGCAAGTCCGGCCAGGTCCCGCTGCAGGCGTGGTTGCCGGACGCCATGGAAGGCCCGACCCCGGTTTCGGCGCTGATCCACGCCGCGACGATGGTCACCGCGGGCGTCTACCTCGTCGCCCGCTCCAACCCGCTGTTCTCGCTCTCCCCGGGCGGGCAGCTGGCCGTCACCATCGTCGGCGCGGTGACGCTGCTGGTCGGATGCGTCATCGGCTGCGCCTACGACGACATCAAGAAGGTCCTCGCGTACTCCACGGTCAGCCAGATCGGCTACATGATGCTGGCGGTCGGGCTCGGCCCGGCCGGGTACGCGCTGGGCATCATGCACCTGCTCACCCACGGCTTCTTCAAGGCCGGGCTGTTCCTCGGCGCCGGTTCGGTCATGCACGGCATGAACGACGAGGTCGACATGCGCAAGTTCGGCGGCCTCGCCCGGTACATGCCGATCACCTTCGGCACGTTCGGCCTCGGCTACCTCGCGCTGATCGGATTCCCGTTCCTGTCCGGCTTCTACTCCAAGGACGCCATCATCGAGGCGGCGTTCGGCCAGGAGGGCTGGCGCGGCTGGGTCTTCGGCGGTGCCGCGATGCTGGGCGCGGGCATCACCGCGTTCTACATGACGCGGCTGGTGCTGATGACGTTCTTCGGCGAGAAGCGCTGGAAGAACCTCAAGGCGAGCAACGGGGAGGACTTCCACCCGCACGAGTCGCCGGCGATCATGACCGCGCCGATGATCGTGCTGGCCGTCGGTTCGATCGGGGCCGGCATGTTCCTGGCGGGCGACGACCTGCTGGTGACGTTCCTGTCGCCGTCGCTGGGCGAGCTGCAGGAAGCCCACCACACCGCGATCCCGCACGCGATGATCCCCGTCCTGACGGTGGCCATCTCCGCGCTGGGAGCGGTGATCGCGTGGCTGGTCGTGGGCCGCAAGCCGGTTCCGGTCGAGCGCCCGGCGAAGGTCTCGCCGGTGGTGCGCGCGGCCCGCGCCGACCTCGGCGGCAACGCGCTCAACGACCTCGTCGCGGTGCGCCCGACCTTCGGCCTGACCAAGGGCCTGCTCGCGGTCGACCGCAAGGGCGTCGACGGCACGGTCTCCGGCATCGCCGCGCTGCTGACCTTCAGCTCGGGCCGGATGCGCCGCTGGCAGACCGGTTTCGTCCGGTCCTACGCGCTGTCCATGCTCTTCGGCGGTGTCGTGGTGATCGCCGCCCTGATGGCAGTGGGGATCCCGACATGACGACCTCGCACGGACCCGTTCTGCCCAGTCCTGTTCGGCACAGTGAGCTCCGGGAGGAGATCCGATGACCCTGCTGCTCGCCCTGGTGCTGCTGCCGATCGTCGGGTCGGTGGTGGTGGCGCTGCTGCGCGGCAACGCCGGCGCGGCGAAGTGGACCGCGCTGGGGTTCTCCCTCGCCGAGCTCGTGATCGCCGTGGCCGCGTGGTTCGCCTACGACCCGGCGGGCCCGCGGATGCAGCTGACCAGCTCGATCCCGTGGATCCCGTCGTTCGACATCAACTTCTCGCTCGGCGTGGACGGCATCGCGCTGGTGATGGTCCTGGTCATCGCCGTGCTGATGCCGCTGGTGCTGGGCTACAGCTGGGGCGAGAAGCTGCCCGAGGGCCGCACGCACGGCGGGTTCTTCTCGCTGCTGCTGCTCGAACAGGCGCTGACCGTGGCGGTCTTCGCCGCCACCGACGTGTTCCTGTTCTACGTGCTCTTCGAGGTCATGCTGATCCCGATGTACTTCCTCATCGGCGGCTACGGCGGTGAGAACCGCAGCTACGCGGCGGTGAAGTTCTTCCTGTACTCGTTCCTCGGCGGCCTGATCATGCTGGCCTCGGCCATCGGCGCGTACAGCTACAGCGCCCAGGTCACCGGCGAGGGCACCTTCGACTGGGCCAAGCTCGTCCCGATCCTGTCGGACGCCCCGCTGAACGTGCAGATCTGGCTGTTCCTGGGCTTCTTCACCGCGTTCGCGATCAAGGCCCCGCTGATCCCGTTCCACACCTGGCTGCCGGACGCCGCGCAGCAGGCGCCGATCGGCGTCGCGGTGATCGTGGTCGGCGTGCTGGACAAGGTCGGCACCTTCGGGTTCCTGCGCTACAGCCTGCCGCTGACCCCGCAGGCGTCGCAGCAGCTGGCGCCGCTGGTGCTGGTGCTCGCGGTGATCGGGGTGCTCTACGGCTCGCTGCAGGCGTTCGGGCAGACCGACCTCAAGCGCTTCATCGCCTACGTCTCGATCGCGCACTTCGGGTTCATCGCGCTCGGCATCTTCGCCTTCACCTCGCAGGCGCACGTCGGCGCGGTGTCGTACATGATCAACCACAGCATCGCCACGGGCATGCTGATCCTGGTCATCGGCATGATCATCGTGCGCGGCGGTTCGACCCGGATCGCCGACTACGGCGGCATGGCGAAGGTGACCCCGCTGCTGGCGGGCACGCTGCTGATCGCGGGGCTGAGCACCCTGTCGCTGCCGGGCACCAACTCCTTCGTCAGCGAATTCCTCGTGCTGGTCGGGTCTTTCCCGACCCGGCCGGTGTACACGACGCTGGCCACGATCGGCATGGTGCTGGCCGCGGTCTACGTGCTGTGGCTGTACCAGCGCACGATGCAGGGCCCGGTGCGCGGCGACGCGCTGCTGGGCACCGCGACCGGGCCGGGGGCGGTGACCGACCCGAACCGCGAAGGCGCGCACCGGCTCCGGCTGGCCGACCTGGGCCCCCGGGAGATCGCCGTGCTGGCCCCGCTGATCGTGCTGATCATCGGGCTCGGCGTGTACCCGCAGCCGGTGCTGGACGTGATCAACCCGTCGGTCGCGGCAACCATGAGCGAGGTCGGCGTCACCGACCCCGTGACCTCGCAGGGAGGTAACTGACAGTGGTCAAGGGATTCCCGAGCCAGCTGGGTTCCGTCGAGATTCCGCCGATCGACTACGCGGCGATCGCGCCGGTGCTGGTGATCCTCGGTGCCGCCTGCCTGGCGATCCTGGTCGAGGCGTTCCTGCCCCGCCACCAGCGCTGGTCGGTGCAGGTCGGGCTCAGCCTGGCGTCGATCGTCATCGCCGGTGTCGCGCTGGCCGCGTTCGCGCGGTCCGCCGGGACCGGGGTGACCACGCTGTCCGACTCGCTGGCCGTCGACCCGCCGACGCTGTTCCTGTGGGGCACGCTGCTGGCGCTCGGACTGGGTTCGGTGCTGCTGATCGCGGACCGCTCGGTGGAGCCGGGCGGCGCGTTCGTGGCGGAGAAGATCCCGGCCGAGGGCCCGGGAACGATGAGCCGCGCCGCCGCGTCGGCGTCCGGGATGCGCACCGAGGTCTTCCCGCTGGCCCTGTTCTCGCTGGGCGGGATGATGGTGTTCTGCGCGGCCAACGACCTGCTGACGATGTTCATCGCGCTGGAAGTGCTGAGCCTGCCGCTGTACCTGATGTGCGGGCTGGCCAAGCGCCGCCGGTTGCTGTCGCAGGAAGCGGCCGTGAAGTACTTCCTGCTGGGCGCGTTCGCCTCGGCGTTCTTCCTCTACGGCCTCGCGCTGCTCTACGGCTACGCGGGCTCGGTGAAGCTGCAGGCGATCGCCGACGCCACAGCCGGTTCGGAGCGCTCCGACACGCTGCTGTTCGCCGGTCTGGGCCTGCTGCTGGTGGGCCTGCTGTTCAAGGCGTCGGTGGGTCCGTTCCACACCTGGACCCCGGACGTCTACCAGGGAGCCCCGACCGCGGTCACCGGTTTCATGGCCGCCTGCACGAAGGTCGCGGCCTTCGGCGGCATCCTGCGCGTGCTGCAGGTCGCCTTCGAGGCGTCCAGCTGGGAGTGGCGCGGCGTGGTCTGGACGATCGCCGTGGTCTCGATGGTGATCGGCGTGGTGCTGGGTCTGACCCAGCGCGACATCAAGCGCATGATCGCCTACTCCTCGGTGGCCCACGCCGGGTTCATGCTGCTGGGCGCGCTCGCGCTGTCCGACCGCGGTCTGGCGGCGACGCTGTTCTACCTGCTCGCCTACGGGTTCACCACGATCGCCCTGTTCGGTGTGATCAGCCTCGTACGCCGGGCTGACGGTGAGGCAACTCACCTTTCGGACTGGGCGGGTCTGGCCAAGCGTTCACCCCTCGTCGCCTGGGTGTTCACCTTCCTGCTGCTCGCTCTTGCCGGCATCCCGATGACCAGCGGTTTCGTCGGAAAGTTCGTGGTCTTCGAGGCCGCCCTGACCGATGGCATGGCACCGTTGGTGGTGGTGGCCCTGGTGGCGAGTGCGGTTGCGGCCTTCTTCTACCTTCGTGTCATCGTGCTGATGCACTTCCAAGAACCGGCTGCTGACGGCCCCACCGTGAGCGTGCCGGGTGCGTTCACGACGGCGGCGATCACGCTGGGCGTGGTCGTGACGTTGTTGCTGGGCGTGCTGCCGACGTTGGTTCTGGACTGGGCGAACGTCGGGGGATTCGTGTCGTAGAGTGCTCGCCCGTAGGGCGATCGTGGGGGAGCGAAGGCGACGGTGACGTGAGCAGGCCAGCGGATGACCCGATCAGTGAACTGAGCGCAGCCGGGTTGGGTGGTTTCCAGATCACCGACACCGAGCTGGCCGACTCGGTCAAGCAGGGCATGGCTCGCGTCGAGCAGCTGCTGCACCACGAGGTGCAGAGCGACCTCGACTTCGCCACGCGCACTTCGCTGCACCTGGTGGATGCGGGCGGGAAGCGCTTCCGCCCGCTGTTCGTCCTGCTCGCCGCTCAGTTCGGCGACCCCACGAGCGACGAGGTCGTCAAGTCCGGCGCTGTGGTGGAGATGATCCACCTCGCGACCCTCTACCACGACGACGTGATGGACGAGGCCACCATGCGGCGGGGCGCGACCAGCGCCAACGCCCGCTGGGACAACTCCGTCGCGATCCTCACCGGCGACTTCCTGTTCGCCAAGGCCTCCCAGCTGATCGCCGACCTCGGCGCCGAGGCGGTCCGCCGGATGGCGGCCACCTTCGAGGCCCTGGTCACCGGGCAGATGCGGGAGACCGAGGGGGTCGGCGAGGACGATGACGCCGTCGACTTCTACCTCAGGGTGATCTACGAGAAGACCGGTTCGCTGATCGCGACCGCCGGCCGGTTCGGCGCCTGGTTCTCCGGGGCGGACGAGGCGACCATCGAGTCGCTGGAGCGCATCGGCAAGCTGATCGGCACCGGGTTCCAGATCTCCGACGACATCATCGACATCGCCTCGCCGTCGAGGGAATCCGGCAAGACCCCCGGCACCGACCTGCGCGAGGGCGTCAAGACGCTGCCGATGCTCTACGCGCTGGCCGACGAGAGCTGCCCGTCCCGGTTGCGCGAGCTGCTGGGGCGTCCGCTGTCCACCGACGCCGAGGTCGCCGAGGCCCTGGGGCTGCTGCGCGAATCGCGCGGTCTGGAGCGGACTCGCGGCACGCTGCAGGAGTTCGCCGACGACGCCCGCAAGGAACTCGCCTCCCTGCCCGACGTGCCGGCCAGGGAGGCGCTGTCCTCCCTCGTCGACTACGTGGTCGCCCGCACCTGGTGATGTGCTGCTGTCAACGCGCGGTCTGTCTTGAACCCGCCGTCTGAGTCACGAGCGGGTCAAGGAGGTACCGGGTTGGCTCGCACGCGTGGTAGGAACCCGGGTGTGACCGGCGGAGCTGCTGGAGCCCCGGAGGAGGGACATCTCTCGTGATCACCTGGCTGTTCACCCAGGTGTGGCTGTGGAGCCTCGCCGCTTTCCTGTTCGGCGCGCTCGTCACCTGGGCGTTGTTCGTCAGGCCGTTGCGGCGCAGGCTCAAGGCTGAGCTGGCCAGGCCGCGCTACGCCGAACCCGTCTACGACGAGCCGATCTACGACGAGACGGTCTACGAGACCTACGAGGACGAGCCGGTCACCGAGCACCGGTCGCTGGACCTGCTGGAGCAGCGCTCGCCTCAGTGGGAGGCGCCGGAGGAACAGCGCTCGCCCCAGTGGGAAGCCCCGGAGGAACAGCGCTCGCCCCAGTGGGAGGCCCCGGAGGAGCAGCGCTCGCCCCAGTGGGAGGCGCCCGAGGAGCAGCGCGCGCCTCAGTGGGAAGCCCCCGAGGAGCAGGAGCTCGATGAGTGGGACCGCCGGCCGCGCCCGTGGGTCGCGACGGAGACGACGACCCGCTCCGCTCCGGTGGAGACGCAGCGCCTGCCGGAACCGGAGCCGGAACCCGAGCCGGAGGCGCCGTCCGGGGACAACACCTGGTTCCGCAACCCGGAGGTGGAGGAGCCCAGGACCGAGTCGCGCCCGTCGCAGTTCCCGCCGGGAGCCGACGCCGAGGAGGCCGATCAGCTCTCGGGCCAGCTCCGCTCGCTGTTCGAGCCGGAGTCCAGCGGTGACGCCGGGGTGCCCTACACGCCACCGATCGGCGCCGACGCCACGCAGGTCATCCCGTCCGTTCCCGGCGAGCAGCCGCAGGCGAGCGGCAGCCTGAACGGCGACGGTACCGAGGCCAAGCCGCTGCCGAAGCGCACTCCGCAGCCGCGCTCCGACTCGGTCGTGCAGGCCGACCCGCCGAACATCCCGGACTCTCTGCGGCAGCGCGTCGAGAGCGGTGAACCGCTCTCGCGCGGTGATGAGGGCGCGGAGCCCCCGGAGATCAACCTGGTCGACAACCCCGACGACTCCGCTCCGCTTCCCCGCCGGACCCCGGGCGCAGGCCCGCACCCGGGCCGCGACGCCAAGTGGGAGAAGCCGTCGGAGACCTCACAGGCGCAAGAACCCGTCCCGGACCGCCCGGAACCCCGCCGGGCCGGGGCCGAGGCTCCTCGCCCCGCGCCCGCTCAGGCCCCCGCCTCAGCAGGCCCGATGATCAAGGGGCATTCGGCGTCCCGCACGTACCACACCCCGGACTCCCCGCAGTACGACCAGATCAGCGCGGACGTCTGGTTCCGCACGCCCTCCGACGCCGAGATCGCCGGCTTCGAGTCCTGGAACCGCTCCTGAGCCCACCCGCGGTTCAGTCGGTCTGGGGCTGGCGTTCGAGCAGGCGCGAGAGGACGACGGTGGAGACCGTGCGGGAGATGAAGTCGACCTCGCGGAGCCGTTCCATCGCCTCCTCCAGGTGGTGGATGTCGGCCGCGCGCAGGTGCACGATGGCGTCCGCCTGCCCGGAGACCGTGTAGGCGGCGACGACCTCCGGCAGCGGTTCCAGCCCGGTCCGGATCCGGTGCGCGGGGACGTTGCCGTGGCAGTGGACCTCCACGAACGCCTCCGTTCCCCAGCCCAGCGCCTCGGGATCGACCACCGCGGTGAACCCCTGCAGAACGCCCTGGTCGAGCAGCTTGTCGACCCGTCGCTTCACCGCGGGCGCGGACAGTCCCACGTCCGAACCGATCTCCGCGTAGCTCGCGCGAGCGTCGGAAACCAGGTGCGAAATGATTCGTTGGTCCAAGGCGTCCATGCGCAACATTCTGCCGCAAATGACGAACGGAGCGGCGTTGATGGTAGGTATCCGTAGCGCTTAGATTTCGATTCATGACGGCAACTGCGGCGCGACCCGCCGAAACGCTCGCGGCCAAGCAGGCCACCACCCGCCACTTCCTGATGTGCCCGCCCGCGTACTTCACCGTCGAGTACGTGATCAACCCGTGGATGAACCCGGACGAACCGGTGGACGCGGCGCTGGCGATGGCGCAGTGGGAAGAGCTGAAGGACACCTACGTGCGGCTCGGTCACACCGTGGACACCATCGAGCCGCAGCCCGGCCTGCCCGACATGGTCTTCGCCGCGAATTCCGGCACGGTGATCGAGGGCCGCGTGCTCGGCTCGAAGTTCCGGGCTCCCGAGCGCGCCGCGGAGGCCGAGCACTTCCGCCGCTGGTTCGTCACCCGCGGCCACCGCGACCTGGTGATGCCGACCCGGATCAACGAGGCGGAGGGTGACTTCGCCTGGACCGGTGAGGTGCTGCTGGCCGGGACCGGGTTCCGCACCGACCCGGCAGCGCACGCCGAGGCGCAGGAGGCCCTGGGCGTTCCGGTCGTCTCGCTCAGCCTGGTCGACGAGCGCTACTACCACCTGGACACGGCACTGTTCGTGCTGGACAAGGGGCCGAACGCGCAGATCGCCTACTACCCCGGCGCCTTCTCCGAGGGCTCGCGCCGGGTGCTGGCGCGGATGTTCCCGGACGCGGTGATCGCCGACGAGGCCGACGCCTCCTGCCTGGGCCTCAACGGGGTCTCCGACGGCCACCACGTGGTGCTGCCGTTCGAGGCGACGGGCCTGGCCGGGCAGTTGGAGGAACGCGGGTACGAGGTGATCGGGCTCGACATCTCCGAGCTCCGCAAGTCCGGTGGCGGCCCCAAGTGCTGCACCATGGAACTGCACGCCTGAACCGGGAGAACGGCTGCGCGAGGTGCTCGTGCAGCCGTTCTCCGCGCAGTCACACCATGACTGCCTGAACGCCCAGCTCGATGCTGACCGTCGGGCCGACCACCGCGATGCCCTTGGCGAGCGTGGCCTGCCAGTTCACCGAGTAGTCCTCGCGGCGCAGGGTCGCCGTGGCGTCGCAGGCGACCCGCAGGTCGCCGTCGAACCCAGGACCCTGGAACGTGCGTTGCCCCAGGTAGACCGTGGACAGTTCCACCGGGCTCGTGGTACCGCGCAGGGTGAGGGAGCCGCTGACCTTCCAGCGGTCCGCGCGCACGTGGGTGAGCCGGTCGCTGCGGAAGTGGAGCTGCGGGTGCGACTCGACGTCGAGGAAGTCCGCCGACCGGAGGTGGTCGTCGCGCATCTTCACCCCGGTGTCGATGGAGGCGGCCTCCATGACGACCTCGATCCGGGAGTCCTCGAACCGCGGCGCCACGTCGATCACGCCGTCGAACCGCCGGAACTCCCCGTGGATCTTGGACAGCCCGATGTGCTGCGCGACGAACCGGATCTCGGTGTGGTACGGGTCGAACCGGTAGCGGCCGGGCTGCGGCAGCTGCAGCGAGTCGTCCGGCTCCACTCCGATGCTGCCGAGCGGGGAGTGCTGGTTGACCTGCACCTGAATCCGGGTGCTGTGGCGGCGGAAGCCGCCGGAGGTGAGCGACAACCGGTGGGTGCCGGGGGCGACGGCGAGGGCGAAGCCGCCGTAGGAGTCGGTCTTGGTCTCACCGATGACCTGGTTGAGACGGTCGACGATGGTGACGTTCACGTCGGGGAGGAGTGAGCCGCGATCGTCGTGCACCTGCCCGCTCACCAGACCGCTGTCCAGTGGCGTGGGGTGCAGGGAGAATCCGCCGCGGGGGGAGCGCGCCGGGGTGCCGGGGCTGGCCGACAACCGTCGGCGCAGCTTGGCGAGGACCATTGAGATTCCCTTCTGAGCATCCTCCGGGAGGGGGAAGCGGAGGAACGATTTCGGTTTCAATCACTGGGCATTTCAGCCTAGATCGACCATCGAGTTCACCCGATCGGAGGGCGTAGTTGCATTCCGCACATTCGTTGAGCGGAACCAGCCGTCGACGCCAAGCGTTTTCCAGTTGAATCACGGGCGGAGGCATGAGGTGCACAGTCATTTCAACGGTCTGAAGACCGCGGTGCTGCTCGGCGGGATGAGCGCGCTGGTGCTGCTGGTCGGTGCGATCTTCGGTCGGGCCGGACTGGTCATCGCGCTGGTCGTGGCGCTGGGCATGAACGGGTTCGCCTACTTCAACTCGGCGAAGCTGGCCTTGCGGTCGATGCACGCCAGGCCGGTCTCGGAAGCCGAGCAGCCGGCCGTGTACCGGATCGTGCGCGAGCTGGCGACCTCGGCGCGGCAGCCTATGCCCGCGCTGTACATCAGCCCGACCCGCGCCCCGAACGCGTTCGCGACCGGCCGCAACCCGCGCAACGCCGCGGTGTGCTGCACGACCGGGATCCTGGAGCTGCTCGACGAGCGCGAGCTGCGCGCCGTGCTCGGCCACGAGCTCTCGCACGTCTACAACCGCGACATCCTGATCTCCAGCGTGGCCGGAGCGCTGGCCAGCGTCGTGACGTTCCTGGCGAACTTCGGACTGCTCTTCGGCATGTTCGGCGGCAGCGACGAGGACCGCCCGAACCCGTTCGCGATGCTGCTGGTGGCCCTGCTGGGGCCGATCGCAGCGGCGGTGGTGCAGATGGCGGTCAGCCGGTCCCGGGAGTACCAGGCCGACGCGTCGGGCGCTCAGCTCACCGGCGATCCGCTGGCCCTGGCCTCGGCCCTGCGCAAGCTGCAGCTGGGGACGCAGGCGGCGCCGCTGGCCCCGGAACCGCAGCTGGTGTCGCAGTCGCACCTGATGATCGCCAACCCGTTCCGCCCGGGCGAGCGCTTGACCAGGTTCTTCTCGACGCACCCGCCGATGGACGAGCGCATCGCGCGGCTGGAGGGCATGGCGGGCAGGCAGCTACCCCCGATCCACTAGGCACCGGCCTTGCGGGCGACCTCCATCACGTACTCGCCGTACCCGGACTTGACCTGCTTGGCGCCGAGCTCGTAGCAGGCCTCGGCGGAGATGAAGCCCATCTTCAGCGCGATCTCCTCCAAGCAGGCGATCCGCACGCCGGTGCGGTGTTCGAGCACCTGCACGAACTGCCCGGCCTCCAGCAGCGAGTCGTGCGTCCCGGTGTCCAGCCAGGCGAAGCCGCGGCCGAGCTCGGTCAGGTGCGCGCTGCCTTCTCGCAGGTAGGCGAGGTTGACGTCGGTGATCTCCAGCTCGCCTCGCGGCGACGGGGAGAGTCCCTTGGCGATGTCGACGACGGCGTTGTCGTAGAAGTACAGCCCGGTGATCGCCATGTTCGACCTGGGTTCGGTGGGCTTCTCCACGATCGACAGCAGCTTGCCGTCCGCGTCGACCTCGCCGACCCCGTACCGCTGCGGATCCCGCACGGGATACCCGAACAGGGTGCATCCGCGCAGGTCACGAACGCAGTCGCGGAGGATTCCGGAGAAGCCCTGGCCGTAGAAGATGTTGTCGCCGAGCACCAGCGCGACGGATTCGTCGGAGACGAAGTCGGCCCCGATGACGAAGGCTTCCGCCAGCCCGTTGGGCTGCGGCTGCTCGGCGTAGGAGATCTCCAGCCCGAACTGCGATCCGTCGCCCAGTAAACGCCGGAAGAGCGGCAGGTCGGACGGGGTGGAGATCAGCAGGACCTCCCGGATGCCCGCGAGCATCAGCACCGAGATCGGGTAGTAGATCATCGGCTTGTCGTAGACCGGGAGAAGCTGCTTCGACACGGCCTGGGTGAGCGGGTGCAACCGAGTCCCGCTGCCTCCGGCCAGCACGATCCCCTTCACACAGCACCTTCCCGATCAGCCGGCGCGGCGTCCCCGCCCCGAACCCGACGACGAGCGTATCCGGGCGAGGCCGGGAGGGGACATCCGCGCAGCTCCGAGGCGGGTTCCCGCCAGGGCTGGGTGGGCGCCGGGCGGTTTTGGTCCGAACTGACCGGGCAAAAGGGACATCGATCATGGACGGTTCGGACCAAAACCGCCCCGAGGGTCTACCGGTAGTTCTCGAACTGCAGGGCGACGTCGAAGTCGGAGGACTTCAGCAGCGAGATGACGGCCTGCAGGTCGTCCTTCTTCTTGCCGGACACGCGCAGCGCGTCGCCCTGGATCTGAGCCTGGACGCCCTTCGGGGCCTCGTCGCGGACCTTCTTGGAGATCTTCTTCGCGATCTCCTGCGAGATGCCCTGCACGATCTTGCCGGTGACCTTGTAGATCTGGCCGGAACTCGCCGGTTCGCCCATGTCCAGGGCCTTCAGCGAGATGTTCCGCTTGATCAGCTTCTCCTTGAAGACCTCGATCGCGGCCTTGCAACGCTCCTCGGTCTCCGATTCCAGGACGACGGCGTCCTCACCGGACCAGGAGATCTTGGTTCCTGTGCCGCGGAAGTCGAACCGGTTGGCGAGCTCCTTGGCCGCCTGGTTCAGCGCGTTGTCCACCTCCTGGTGATCCACCTTGCTGACCACGTCGAAGGACGGGTTTGCCACCTTGACTACCTCCCGGTTGAGCCGCTGTTCAGGTCTGCCTGAACACGCTACCGGGATCCGAGGAGATCCCACTTGTTACCCGCGACGTCGCGGAAAACGACCACCCGGCCGTAGGGCTCGGTCCGGGGTTCGCCCAGGAACTCCACCCCGGCCTCGACCATCCGCCGGTACTGCGCGTCGAAGTCGTCGACCTGCAGGAAGAAGCCCACTCGGCCGCCCGTCTGGTTCCCCACGGCCGCCGCCTGCCGCTCCCCGTCCGCCTTCGCCAGCAGGACGCCCGTTCCCGCCTCCGGCGGCCGCACCACGACCCACCGCTTCTCCCGCCCGTCGTTGGTCAGCGAAGGTGAGTCCTCCACCAGCTCGAACCCCAGCACGTCCACGAAGAAAGCGATCGCCCGGTCGTAGTCGTCCACCACGAGAGAAACCAAAGAGATCCGCATCAACCCATCCTCCACCCAGCCAACACCCGGTGGAACCGGATCAGCCCGAGCCCACCCCTCCCCCAGGACGTACCGGATTACCCCGGTAATCAGGAGGCGGATTACCGCCGTAATCAGGTCCCCGAACACGGCCGTAATCCGGGGGCGGAGCCCGCCGTCATCGTGAAACTTGCACGAGGTCGACATCAGCGACCGTCTCCTGCTGCGCCTCAGCACCGGCTGAAGACCGGCTGGGGTGAGCAGGCCCCATCCGGACAGCGCGAATCGAGCGCAGCTCGTCGAAAAGTCGTCATGCCGAGCCGGTTTGATCCGGACAACGCGAAGGCCATGCCCGCTGCGTGGCAAGTCACTCACAGGGGTGAACCGCCTCGACATGCGGGCGAGGCCGCCTACCGTCGGCCTATGCCCTTACCGGGTGATGAGGATCGGATTCCGTGGCGGGTCGTGTGCGACCAGGCCGCATCCGCGATGACGGTGCTCGACCTGGAGGGGCGCTTCCTCTACGTCAACCAGGCTCTGTGCCGTCTCCTCGGCTACGAGCGGGACGAGATCGTCGAGAACCACCGCCACCACTACATCCACCCTGACGACACGGTGGGGCTCGACATGATCGGCGACGTGCTCGCGGAGCCCTCGGGCGAGGTCTCCCACGAGTTCCGCTGCGTGTGCGCCGACGGGCGGGTCATCTGGTTGCTCCTGTCCGCCTCGGTCATCCGGGACGACGAAGATCGTCCGCTGTTCATCGTGACCCACGCGCAGGACATCACCGACCGGCACGAATCCAACGACCGATGGCAGGGGACGTTCGCCAACGCTCCCATCGGGATGGCTCTGCTGGACGCGCACGGGGTTTGGACAGAGGTCAACGCCGCCTTGTGCGAGTTGCTCGGTTACAGCCACGACGAGCTGGTGGACCTGGATCCCACCGACCTCACCTACCCGGACGAGGAGGCGAGCGCGGCGTTCGCCGATGTCTTCGAGGGGCGCATAGACCGGGTGAGCGTCGAAACCCGCTACCGGCACAAGGCCGGGTACCCGGTCTGGCTGCTCATCCGGGTCAGCGCGGTACCAGGCCCGGAGGGCGCGCCGGTGTGCGTGGTCGGCCAGTACGAGGAGATCGGTGATCGGCGCATGTCGGACGAGCACCTCGCGCACTTGGCCCTGCACGATCCGCTGACCGGGCTGGCCAACCGCGCCCTGTTGGCCGATCGGCTGGATCACGCACTAGCGGAACTACCACGCGACGGGGGCGTGCTGGCCGTGATGCTGGTGGACCTCGACAAGCTGAAGGAGACCAACGACCGCCACGGGCACGCCGTCGGCGATCAGCTCCTGATCTCGGCGGGTGATGCGCTGCTGCACGCCGCGCGGACCGGTGACACCGTGGCCCGCGTCGGGGGAGACGAGTTCGTGGTGGTCAGCCGCGTGCCCGATCTCGCGGCGGCGGAGGTGCTTCGCGACTGCGTGGAGAAATACCTCAAGACCGACGTCGTCGTGTCGGGCTGCCGGGTTTCCCTGCAGGCGAGCGTCGGGCTTGCCACCACGACCTTCCCGGCGCTCTCCCGCGTGGAGCTGCTGGACGCCGCCGACCGCGACATGTACGTCCGCAAAGCTCGGAGCCGAAGCTAGAGGGCCTGAACTTTGTGCCGCGCATTTGGCGCGGCTCGTCGTACATGGCCGGACTGCAAAGCTTCTCGGCTGGTCGGCTGTCGGCTCAGCGTTGGTAGCTGTAGCGGTAGCTGCCGTACGGCGTGGTGCAGGTGGTGGTGTCGCCCTTCTGCACGCAGCTGGTGCCCGGAGCCCGGTAGCTGAAGGAGCCCTCGTCACGCGGGGTCTTCGAATTGGGTTTCTGCGTCGTGGACTTGTTCGTCTTCTTGGAGATCACGGGCTGCTCGGAGATCACCTCGCCGTCGCGGGTGATGACCAACTCCTTGGAGTTGATGGTGTAGACGTGGCCATCGTTCTCCTCGGTCTCGTACGTCCCGGCGGAGATGCGATCGGCAGGAAGGGTGATCGACCCGGCCGCGCTGGAGCCGCGGTAGTAGACCTGCCCGGAGATTTTGCACAGCTGCACGCGCGACTGCTTGGTCCGATACGTCGCAAAGCAGTTGTCCCGCTTCTCCTGAACTGCCGAGCTCTGCGACTGGGCAGGCTGAATCGAGGGGTCAGCTGCAGCGGCCGTAGTCCCGAGGCACAGGAATGAGCCCGCCAGGGTTAGGGCGACGAGAGATTTGCGCATCGGTAATCACCTCAAGGCCAGACTCGGCAAAGTGCGTCGGCGGGTGAAGAGCCGAAGGGCCTCGGGAGGGCTGGCCAGCCGGGCGCAGGCTTGCGCTGTGAAAACGCTGTGATCAGCTTCGGACTTGTCCAAGCCGCATTGGGTGTGTCCAGACATTGTCCAGAAGCTCTCGTACTGAGCCGCCGGGAGTCGTACACAGCCGGACAACGCGAAACGGCCCCCTGACCGCTTCAAAGCTGGTCAGGGGGCCGTTTTCGGTGGGTGCCGGGTGGAGGATTCGAACCTCCGAAGGCAATGCCGGCTGATTTACAGGCTCTCTGCTGAATGTGTGCTGACCAGGAACTTTTCATCCTGGTTCGTCGCTTTGACCGTGTATTTGCCGTACCCGTTTCGTGCGCCGTGCGCCGCCGACGGTGTGGCCACCGGGATGTCACCGCGCCTCCGCTGCTGCAGCGGGTCACCCGGGTACGACGGCAACCACCACGGAGTGTCACCTATTGCGGTTACCCTCCGCCTATGGATCTTGGAATCAGGCGCGACGTGCGCACCGACCTGACACAGCTGATTGACCTGGCCAGCTTGTTGGTCTGGTCCGATGACGACAACAAGTGCGGCGTGCGGCACCACACCGAGGACCAAGAGAAGGTCTTGGATGCCTCCGAGGAACGCCTCGCGCTACACGGGCTGGGACAGCACATCGCCGGCGCTGGCGAATGGCTGGAGGAGCCCATTGTGAACAGCGATGCCTTCGCCGACGCGATGGACCTGCCGCTCATCGCCTTCAACGTCGCCGCCGGCTGCAGCGAGCCCGTCCGGTCGGTGCTGGGCGAGATCATCGCGCGCGAGTCCGTGGTGGGCCTGTGGAACGAGCACACCAGCACCTCGCCGCTGCAGGTGTTCGATGCCTGGGCAGAACAAGTCCGGGCCGTGTCCATCCGCCTCGCCGCTGCTTTCCGGCATCGCTACAACACCTCCGCCAAGCCCTGGTCTCCGTGACCTCCTGACCCGGCGAGCGCTTTGCCTCTGCACCGACCGGTGCGGAGGTGAGCGTAGCTCGCCGGCGGAATCGGCTGCGGGTCAGCGCTGCGGCGGGTCCTGGATCTCGGGTTCGTACTCGACCGAGATGACGACCTCTTCGTCGTGCGGGCAGTGGCCGACCGCGCGGTGCTGTTTCGGCATTCCCAGGTCGCAGAAGGCCGCCCATGCCCGCAGGGTCGCGTGCGGGGCGGGGTCGACGTCCGGCACGCGACCAGCCAGTGCGCGGGACAAGCCCGACGAGATGGTCCAGGTCAGGGGCGGCAGTCCCAACCGGTCGGCCTCGGCCAGCATTTCCGCAAGCGCACTGGTGGTTTGGCGCTGCGCGGCCCGGTCGAGTGCGGCGCGCTCGGTGTCGATCAGGTTCGTTGAGCTCATGCAGCGATCTTCTCGCGCCACTGCCACCGGAGGGCTGTTCATCGGGGGACGTGTCGCCCCGGATCAAGCGGCGGCCTTCGGGTTCCCCAGCCCCGGTGAGCTTTCGTTGCTGTTGAATGGCCCTGCCTGGGGGCGGGTCATCGTCGATGTCAGTGGACTGGCGGGCGGCAAGCGGCCGTCCTTCCGCCCGCGCAGGCAGGTGGGGTTCAGTGTCGGCGGGCGGTGCCGAGTGTGAAGGGCCGAACGGCCTTGGATGGGCTCGCTGGCTGGGCGCAGGCTTGCGCTGTGAGGACGCTGTGGAACGGTGTGATCAGTTTCGGGCTGGTGGCGATCCCGGTCGGGTTGGCGGCGGCGACGGAGTCGCGCTCGATCAGCTTCCGGCAGGTGCACCGAACCGACGGGGCACGGGTGCGCCATGAGCGGGTCTGCACTGCGGAGGACCGTCGGGTGCCGTGGGAGGAGATCGCCAAGGGCTACGAGCTGCCCGACGGCCGGATGGTCGTGATGACTGAGGACGAGCTGGCGGAGTTGCCGCTGCCCAGTGCGCACACCGTCGAAGTGGCCGAGTTCGTCCCGGCCGGCGCGGTGGATCCAATCCTGTTCGACCGCTCGTACTTCCTGCAGCCGCACCAGGTCGCACTCAATGCATACAGCCTGCTGCGCGACGCCATGACCGACACCGGTCACGTGGGGCTGGGGCGGGTGGCGATCCGGACTCGGGAGCGGTTGGCGCTGCTGCGGCTCTATGGGCCGGGGATCAGTCTGGTCACGTTGTTGTGGCCGGATGAGGTGCGGGAACCGGATTTCGGATGGCTCACCGACCGGGCTCCGCAGCCCCGCGAGCAGGAGCAGCGGATGGCCGAACAGCTGGTGCTGTCGCTGTCGAGCACGACCTTCGATCCCACGACCTATCGGGACCACTCACGCGAGGCGCTGCAGGCGCTGATCGATGCCAAGCTCGCCCACCGCCAGATCGCCGTACCGGCGCCTCGCTCGCAGGAAGCTGCGGATCTGGAAGAGGCGCTGCGAGTCAGCCTCGACCAGGCCCGCCAGGCGCGCAGCGCTGGGCAGCGTGAGACCGGCTGAAGGAGTAGGGGCGAGCGGACGACGAAGCGCCCCGCGGCGCCTTGGTCAGGTGTCGCGGGGCGCTGTCGTGTCCACCGTCGGCACTTCCCCTACCTCGGTGAACGGGTGTGCTGTCGAGGCACACATCGGCAATACTAGACCACATGTTCGAACGCGTCCAAGCGCATCCGCCCTCACTTCCGGGTGACGATCGGGAGCGACGCCCACCGGTCCCGGTCCGCGTGGACCTCTCGGTCGTGTTCGCCATCCGGCCTGCAGAGCCCGGCTCAGAGTTGCCCGACGGATGGGACATGACGGCGACCGTGGACGGCGAGCTGGTCGCCTGGCGGCGAGACACTGGCGGTCGCTGGTGGGGTGAGGTCCGCATTCGTCTGCAGCGAGGCGTGGCACCTGGAGCTGGCGGGGTTCGGCACCTGTGGTGGGTGCCAGCGCACGCGGTGAACCCCTGCTCGCGCGGTTAGTTCTCGCTTTGCTGGGCTCTCAGCTGTTCGAGCACGTCTTCCCAGGTCCAGCGGTGGTGCCCACTCGGCAGGGTCAACGACGGCTTGAGCTTCCCCTCACGGACATAGCGGGCGAGCGTACTCGGGTTGATTCCGAGACGCTTCGCGACCTGACCTGACGTCAGTAGCTCGTCCGCCACGAATCGGACCGTATGCGTCCCTTCGAGTGAACGCTCATCGTCTGCCATGTATGCAGTGATCAAGCTCTATACTCGCGTTCACCACGATTGCCACGGTTGTCCGATTTGGGGTGGGCGAGGTGGAGCTAGACGTTGTACTGATCGACAATCGGGAGTGGTACGTCTGCCCGGTTAGAGGGCATCGCTGCGGTCGCGTTTTGGTGGACCTTGGCGCGATGGGTCTGGATGCGCTCGACTGGCACGTTCGTAGCGCTCACCGGCTGGCCCTCTCGATTCGCCCAGACTCCACCAACGCGAGGAGTGCCAAGCAGGTGACTCAAGCGCCGCGTGATGAAGAGGCGGGCTAGGCCGGATGATTGCGGACGTGCGGCCCAATCCCTAGGAAAGGGCCGTTCAGGCCGTCTATGGAGCTCTCAGCTGTCCATGAGAGCGCCTGTGGCGGCACTGCCGCTTCCTGGCATGTGGAAGGACCGTATGTCGCCTAGGCAGCCGCGCGGTCGGGCCGTAGCCTGCTGGAGCGAGCCGAGGAGGAGCAGCGCTTGATGGAGAACGCGACGTTCACGCCGCAGACCACCCGCCAAGTTCTGGAGACCGCTTGCGAGTGCGCCGGCGTCGACCCCCGTGGTGCAGAGCTAGTGCGCATGGGCGAGAACGCGATGTTCCGCCTCGCCTCCGCCCCGATCATTGCCCGCGTGGGGCGGTCGATCACGGCCGGCCGCAAAGAGGCCCGCATCGCTACATGGCTCGCCTCACACCAGTTCCCGGCAGCACAGCTTGCCCCAACCGACCGCGAGTTCGTGACGGTCGGGGATCTCGTGGTGACCTTCTGGGAGTTCATCGAAGAGAGCGATGAACCGGTCAGCTCCGGCGAGCTGGGCGAGGTGCTGCGGCGCTTGCACTCCATCCCGGAGCCTTCCGACCTTGCATTGCCGTTCTTCGAGCCCATGCCGAAGATTGGAAGCCGCCTCAAGGCAATCGGCGGCGCTCTCTCCGAAGAAGAGCGGGACTTCCTCGGTACCCGGAAGGACGAGCTCGACGAGCAGTTCGCCGGCCTGAACTTCCGACTCGGATTCGGGCCAGTGCACGGCGACTTCCACAAGGCCAACCTGATGCGCGACCGAAACGGCACCGTCAAGGTCATCGACTTCGAGGACTTCTGCTGGGGGCCGCGCGAATGGGACGCTTGCGTGGAAGCCGTCCGGTACCAAGCTCTTGGCTGGCTCAGTGACGACGAGTACGCCGCCTACGTCAAGGCCTACGGCTTCGACCCGCTGAAATGGGACGGTTTCCCCGTGATCAGGGCGATCCGGGAGCTTAATATGACCACCTGGCTTGCCCAGCAGATCGGACAGTCACCGGAGATCGACGACGAAGTGCACAAACGGATCGCCGATCTCCGTGACACTGAACGTCCACGTCATTGGCGGACCTTCTAGCCTTCAGGCTCACTGTCTAGTGCGCTATCGTTGGTAACTAATATTCCCCATCGGCCCCCGTGCTCGTCTAAGAGATCAATGTCCTGGGTAAACCAGCCCCTTGGCCACGTCCATTCTGTGTCGCTGTCCAAATCAAGCCGAGCCAAAGAGCTGTAGAAGGACGGTTCTTCGTCGAAGCATGCTCCGGTGAAATCGGCACCCTCGTGGAATCGCGCCTCACTGAAAAGGGCCCGTTCCCAGAACCGCGCGTTGCTGAACCTAGCGAACTCATAAAAATTGACAGAGGGAAACCATCCGAGCCAGAAATGGGCCCCTTCAAATTCGACGGAGCTATGGAACTGCGCTTCCCCGAACATCGCAACGTTGCACTTTGATCCCCGGAACATTGCGTGGCCATGAAACTGTGCTTCTGTGAAATTAGCAGAATTCACCTCGCACCCCGTGAAGCTCCACCAGTGCAGGTTGGCGCCAGACAGGTCGATGCTCCTGTCGGCCCAGAAGCTGGTGTTCGAAGGGTTGCCGTTTTCGTCGCGCTGTGGTTGCAGATGGCGGGTGAGTATGCGCTGGGCTGTAAGGCGTACTTGACGTTCTTGCTGTTGCTGTAAATGCAGATCTGGCGACAGTGCTGTCAGGGCGGCAAGGGGAGCAGGGGCGAGGTCAACCACTAACGCTTGGGGTGAACCGTCGGGTTTGTGGTCGTTCTGCCCGTCTTTTGCGGGCGCCACGGAATTTGCGATGCTGACGTCTGGCATGCGTAGGTAAGCGCAAAGCAGGTTCACAATTGTCTGACGAAGGTCTTCATTGGCATCACCCAAACGCGAGAGAGCGTACATTCCGGCCATGCGAACTGGCGCCTTGTCTGAAGCCAGTTGTTCAGCGGCAGCGGTATACAGCTCGGTCGCGCGGCGTTCGTTAGCGTCGTGGCGATTGTCGTCTGCGACGCGATCCCTCTGAAGCAAGTCCAACTCGCTCACCCGCTGTCGCCGGGCTGCTAGCAACAACGCTGCTACTCCACCCGTCCCGACGACAACGCTTCCCGCAAGCCTAATGGATTCAAGCTTGATCCGGTTCTGTTCAATTGCCGTCGGGTCTCCGCTTCCGTACCTGGTGACAAGCCACCATGTCGCGAGCAAGCCGACCGCGACGAGGCCGGTCATACTGACCCAGATTGCCCAGCCAGGAATTTCCCGCAAGAGGGGTTTCTTTACATCATTGCCTTGACCCGGTTCGTTGCTCGGTCGCCTGCGCGTGGCCACAGCGGAACCGGCGAGCACAGTCAGGCCGATGATGCCGAGAGCGGTCAACAGCGTTCGCCAGTTAACCGGTAGGTAGCCACTGACAGCGGCGTATACGGGCCGTGGAATCCAGACGAGGACGGTGGCGAGTACAAGGGCAGCGCCTAGCCACCAACGCCAGCCCACTCGGTGTTGTCTACTTTCATGAGAGCCAAGCACAACAGAATGATCACACTTGGCGGCCCGTGTGTGCGTGCGATTACGTGAAGCGCACTAGTCCTGGGTAGCGGCGTACGACTCGAACTCCTCGACCACTGGCGAGTCAGAATGCTGTCGTAGGCGCTGGCGGAACTCGTCTAGGTAGGAGTTGACGCGGTAGGACTTCAGGCCGGCGGCCGTGTCGACGACTTCGCGGGCGACGGTGACGGCCTGCTCTACCTCGTTGGCCTGGAGATATGACGTGGCGAGCACGGTGCGGCAGAAGGACAAGCTGCGGACGTACAGGCTTTCAGAGACCTCAATGGACTTGGCCGCGTGTTCGGTCGCGAGGTCGGGTTTGTCGAGGTCGCGGAAGCAGTGAGCAAACTCGGCGTTGAGCTCGGCGAGGTCGAAGTACCGGATCCACTCCGGGTCATCGTCGGGGTTGCTGGAGCTGAGCCACTTCTCGGCTTCCAGCATCGCAGCGGTTGCTTCTTGCTCGTTGCCCTGCGAAGAGAGCGCGCGAGCCTCCATCGAATGGAAGAGCGCCATCGCAGTAGGGGTGGCCTGCCCGCGGGCGCCCTGAGCTGCACCGCGGGCGAGGTGCACTGCCTGTTCGTAGTAGCCGAGGAAGTTGGCCTGGTGGCTCATGCCCGCGAGAATGCGGCCGGCCAAAGCGCGGTCGCCGGCTGCCTTGGCCAGACGGAACGCCTGGTGAAGGTACCGCTGCGCAAGAGCGTGCTGACCAGTGTCGTAACAGGTCCAGCCCGCCAACCGCGTAAGCGCTGCGACCTCCTGGAAGTACCGTCGTCCCAGCTCAGTGTCCGGTTGCACGTGTGGCAGCAACGGGAGAACTTCGCTTTCCAGGTATTGCGCGACCAGGGGCTTGGGGCGACCACCGCCGTAGCGGTAGTCGTAGTTGGCGAACATCGAGGTGGCGTCCTTCACCGCCTGGACGTCGAACTCGCTGATAGGCCGTGGTTCCACCGGCTTCGACTTCTCGCCATCGCTGCCGAACATCCACTTGACCAGGAGATTGCTCCACGCTGCGGGGACAACGAGCAGCTTGTCCGCCTGTCCGTTCGGCCGGAGGTCGAACTCTGCGAGGCGCGTCAGCGTCGTCACCGAATCGGACAGGGTCTCGGGGTATTCGAGGGTGTCGTCGACGTTTTCGGCCGGCACTTCGCCGTACCCGACGTCATCGACAGTGACAGGCCGTCCGAGCGCGTTGGAGAGCACTCGAACCAACACATGGCAGGTGCGGGCCTTCGGGCGCCGTGTCTCCCCGCGCAGCCACTTGTCGACGTTGGTGTGCGTAGGCGCGATGGGATCGCCGCCATCGATGTTGCTGAGGTCGGTCATGCGCTTGGCGAGGCCCTTGTTGGTCAGGCCGGCCTCGCGCATCAGCGCAGCTAGTCGACGGTTCGGTTCCTTCGCAGCCATGATCGTGCCCCTCCTCCAGGTAGTAAAACACGTGTACTGGCCGGGAGGGGGCACACGAGGCACACGGCATGTGCCCCCTGTGCGCCAATGCGCCCTGTTTTGTGCACTGATGTGTTAGCGCTGCGGCGGCGATTCTTGAGTCATGACAACGGAAACGGCGGCGGGAACAGTCCGAGTTCCCTGAAAGCCGGTTCCACGAAGGAGGAAGTCATGGCTAAGCAGACGATCCCCGGAGTTCAGACCGGTGGCGGCATCATGCCCAAGCTCATCGGTGCAGCCATCACGTTCGCGGTTCTCGTCCTCATCGTGAAGCACCCCGCCGAATCGGCGGTTTGGGCCAAGGGAGCGTTTGAGCTCTTCCTGGCCCTGGTCAGCGGCTTCGCGCAGTTCTTTCAGGGGCTGATGGCGTGACTGGGCAGCCCGGGGACCGGCGGCCGCTACGAGGACTCGTCCAGCTGATTCGTGATCTCAGCCAGGCGAGTTTCGAGGGACCTGATCGTCGAACCCATTTCCTTCGCGGTCTCGTCGAGGGTCGCCAGCTGGGCACGTGCCCGCTTGAGCTCCGCAACTACGTCGAGCTGTTCCGACGGTTCCGGGACGTAGGCGCCGGCATTGGGCCGAATCTTCACGATGCCGGCGTCGCGGAGGAGCTTCACCGCATTGATGGCCGTGCCCAGGGCGACGCTGTATTCCGCCGCCAGGGTTCGGTAAGGCGGAAGTTGGTCCTTCGGGGCGAATTCGCCGGCGTCGATCCGCCCCTGTAGGGCGTCGGCGACGCGCTGGCTAGCACGGCGTTTGTCCTCGCGAGCGTCGTTGGCAGCCATGCGATCAGCGTACTCGATGTTCTGACACATCCGGTTGACAGCGGAACGCGCAGCCCTTACGTTACAGAACATCAAGAAAGTTCTAGAACATCTGGAGGTAGAGATGAACGACGCGGACAGGGTCTCGGTGGGTGCCGAGCTCGCGTTTTGCGAGGCCGAGCTCGACGAGTTCGAGCAGGAGGCGGTGCAGGACTACTGGTCGCAGGTCATCGCCGACGAGCTGGGCGAGCTGCCGGTGGCGCCGTTCGTGTGGTCGGAGCTGGGTGCGGGGGAGCGCACGCGGCTTCGGCGCTACGAGCGTCGCGAGGCCGGTGCGGTGCTGCGGCTGGTCACGACCGAGGTGGACGCGGGTTCGGATTCCGGGGAGGCGGCGTGAACGGGTTGCTGAGCTGGCTGTTGTCCGGGCGGCGGGTGCCGCGGTTTTCGACCGAGGACGGATCTAGGGGTGCTAGGCGGCGGCGTGAGCTGACCTGCCCGGAGCACAAGCCCAGCAGTGGTGAGCAGGTCAGCGAGGTGTCGGTGCGGTGGACCTGTGACTGCGGTGCGTACCGCTTCGAGATCGACGCGCCTCCGCCGCACGTCGATGAGGTCCCCACGGCGGCGTATCTGGAGATGGAGCGCAAAGGCCTTCGGGGCAAGAAGGGGCCGTGGCGTTCCCAGATCACCGGCAAGCCCTTGCTGGTCGAGCGCACCGAACCGGCCGCCGAACCGGCGGTCGAGGCGTGCGCCTCGGAGCGGGCGGAGCGCGAGCTGCGCTGCGACCGGAAGGCCCGGGAGTACGTCAAGCGGTACGGGCCGAATGCGGCGCGGGATGAGGCCTACTGGGCTGATCAGAACAACGACGCCTGGATGGCTGAGGCCCTGTTCCGGGCTGCCGATCGCGTCGACGGCGGCGAGACCACCTGGCCTTTTTGATGCCCCCGACCCAGCAGCCAAGTCGCCAAACCAACCTGCTGGGCCGGGTCTCCCACCGATCACCAAACCGCTAGGAGATCTCTGATGCTACGGATCGCCACTCGCCCCTACGGGGGTGTGCGATGAAGTCCCTGATCATCGGGCTGTTGAGCCTGGTTCTGCACCTGGCCGTGACCGTCGTTTTGCCGCTGACGCTTCTGTTGGTGGCCGGGTTGCTGCGGGTCACCGTGGTGACCGTCCTTCCCCTGGTCGTGCTGTTGGCACTGGCGGTGACCTCCGGGATCGCCCGCACCGTCGGCCTCGGTCTCTTCGGCCTGGGCGTGGTCCTACGGGTGGTCATGGCCATCGTCGACGCGGCGGGCGCTCGGGTGCCTGCTCCGCGGCTTCCAGTGGGGGTGAGCCGATGACCACCGCGAAAAGCTCTTACCCAGTGCCGGTCGCTGACCTGCTGCCGCAGGCCCGCCACCTGGTCACGCAGTTGGGGCGTACGCCGAGCCGGAACCAGTTGATGGCTGAGCTGCGGATCGGGGCACCGAAGGCCCGCGAGATCCTGGACCGCCTGGCCGACGAGCAGCCGGTCCAGGCTTCCAACCCGGCCGGGCTGCACGTGGTCACCGACCCCGCCCCGGCCGAGACCGAACCCACCGAGACCCACGAGGACGAGTCCGCCGAACCCGAGCACGAGGCCGCCGAGACAGAGCAGCCGAGCGAGTCTGCCCCGACTCCGGCTGAGAAGTCGGAGCCGGTTGGCGAGGTGGGGTCTGAGCCGATCACGGTTGGCGCAGACCCGGCCAAACCCACCGACAAGCAGGCGGTGAGGCCGGTGGCGGTGTGGCCGGTGATGTTGCTGGCTTTGCCCGCGTTCGTGGCCATCTGGTCCGGGTGGGTCGGGCTCGGCCAGTTGACCGGGTTCGGGATCGTGCACCCGCTTCCGGGGATCGCGGATGGGTTCGCGATCAATACCGCGATCACGCTGCCGATCGGGGTGGAGACCTACGCGGCCTATGCCCTGCGGGTCTGGCTCTCCGGCCAAGTCCCGGCCCGTGCCCGGCGGTTCGCGAAGTACTCCGCGCTGGGCTCACTCGCCCTCGGGGCGTTGGGGCAGATCGCTTTCCACCTGATGAAGGCCGCCGGGATGACCTCGGCGCCCTGGCTCATCACCGCCGCAGTCGCGTGCCTGCCTGTCGCCGTGCTCGGCATGGGCGCGGGCCTGGCCCACCTGATCAAAGACACCCACCGGGAGGTGCAGCAATGACCGAACAGCCTCAGACCCCCAAGCCCGAGGACGACGAGCACCAGGCGGCCGAGGAACAGGCGCGCGTGCTGCGCTTCCCCTCCGAACGCCTCAACCACGACCAAGCCCAGGCCGAGGCCGAACCCGGTGCTGAGGCGCAGGTGATCGACGGCGAGCTGGTCGACGACCAGGACCAGCAGGTCGACCAGCCGCAGGCCGAGGCGGGTTCGAGCCTGGTCCGCGGTGAGAAGCGCGAGCCCGTTCTTCCCCAGTGGGCGAGCAGCGTTGAGGAGTTCCGGGAGACCGCGAAGTGGGCGGCCGGCTACGCCGGTCACACCCTGGCGTTCCACGCGGTGCGCTGCCCGGTCTACATCGCCCGCATCCTCATCCGCGTTCCACAAGGCACCCTGCGGCTGCTCCGCGGTTTCCTGCGGTGGGTGACCGACGCCGAAGGCCGGCCGGTTCGCCACGCTGCCGCTGACCGCGCCGATGCCGCCGAGTACCTGCGGCTATCTGGTCAGCGTGACAGCCGCGTGCGAGGCCGCATCTACACGACCGTCGGGTTGGGCGTGGCCGCCCTGGCGGCGTTCTTCTTGGGCCGCGAGCTGCTGCCCGAGATCGTGCAGTACGCGATCATGGCCGGCGCCATTGGTGCCGTGGGTTGGTTGGGTGCTCCGGCGGATCAGCCGATCGCTTCCCGTGCGGTGGAGGCGACGAAGGTTCCGAAGCTGACCAGCAACGCCGTCGAAATCGCCCTGTCCGCCCTGGGCATCTCCGGCATCAACCAGGCCATGGGCAAGGGCGGCGAAGGCATCGGGTTCCCCAAGCCCATCTCCCGCGACGGCAAGGGATGGCGGGCCGACATCGACCTCCCGCACGGTGTCACCCCAGGCGACATCATGGACCGCCGCGAAAAACTCGCGAGTGGTCTCCGCCGACCCCTCGGGTGCGTGTGGCCTGAAGCCGACAACGGCGAGCACGCGGGCCGGTTGATCCTGTGGGTGGGGGATCAGGACATGCGCAAGGCCAAGCAACCCGCCTGGGCACTGCGCAAGGGCGTCAAGGTCGATCTCTTCCAGTCCCAGCCCTTCGGCACCGACCAACGCGGCCGGTGGGTCGACCTGCGGTTGATGTTCACCTCGGTGGCGATCGGGGCGATCCCCCGGATGGGCAAGACCTTCGCCCTACGCGAGCTCCTGCTCATCGCCGCACTCGACCCGCGCGCCGAGTTGCACACCTACGACCTCAAGGGCACCGGCGACCTCGACCCCCTGGAAAAGGTCACCCACGCCCACGGCGTCGGAGACGACGACGAGGAGATCGAAAAGGCTATTAGTGACCTGCGCAAACTCCGCGACGAGCTCCGCCGCCGCGCCAAGCTCATCCGGGACCTGGCCAAGCAGGGTCTCGCGCCGGAGAACAAGGTCACCCCGGACCTCGCGGGCAAGAAGTCGCTGGGTCTGCACCCGATTGTCATCGGGGTGGATGAGTGCCAGGTGTGGTTCGAGCACCCCGACTACGGCGAGGAATTCGAAGCCATATGCACCGACCTCGTCAAACGCGGACCGGCGCTCGGGATCATCATCATGCTGGCCACCCAGCGCCCCGACGCGAAGAGCCTGCCCACGGGCATCTCGGCGAACGTGTCCACTCGGTTCTGCCTGAAGGTCCAAGGGCAGACGGAGAACGACATGGTCCTGGGGACCTCGAAGTACAAGCAGGGCGTGCGGGCCACGACGTTCGCCTGGGCGGACAAGGGCATCGGCTACCTGGTCGGTGAAGGCTCCGACGCCCAAATCGTGCGCACCGTTGCTGGTCTGGACGGTCCGGCCTCGGAGAAGGTGGCCGCCTACGCCCGCACCTTGCGCGAGAAGGCTGGAACGCTGACCGGCCACGCCATCGGCGAGGCCCCGGACGTCGACGAGTCGGTGTCCAAGAAGGACACGTTGCTCGAAGACATCCTGGCCGTGGTCGGCGAGACCGAGAAGAAGGTCTGGAACGAACGCGTCATCGCCCGCCTCTACGAGCTACGGCCGGAGGTCTACGGCACCTACACCGAGTCGGCCGACCTCACCGCGGCTTTGAAGCGCCACGGCATCCGCACCGCCCAGGTGTGGGGCACCACCGACGACAACAAGGGCGCCAGCCGCATCGGCATCACCCGCGCCGACATCGCCCACGAAGTCGCGGAACGTAACCGCCGCGAGGGGTCCGGCTAGCCCTCGCTGGGTCTCTAGACCTAGACGACCACGCCTCTAGGTCTAGAGACCCCGCTAGACCCCCATCCCGTTCCTCACCAGCGCCCTAGTCCCTAGAGGTGCGTGGGCCAGTGCGCCCAAAAACAGCCCAGGAGGCCACCTGTGACCCCCGTCGACTCCGCTAGCACCGTCCTGTTCCTCGCACTCCTGTTGGTCACGTTCGGTTACGGCGTGACGTGCTGGTTCTGGCCCTTCAAGCCCTGCCGCACCTGCCGAGGCGGCGGAAAGCTCCGCTCCCCGTTCGGCCGCGCGATCCGCCTCTGCCGCCGCTGCACCGGCACCGGGCTCCGGCTGCGCCCCGGCCGCCGGGTCATCAACGCCGCTCGCCGCATCCACCGCGCCCACCACCACCGCCACTGACGAAGCCCGCCATGACCAACTCGACCGAAAGGAGGCCGATGGTGACGAACCTGGAGAAGCCGTATGGCGAGACGGAGTTCGACCCGGTGCGGGCGTTCCTGGGCTGCCTTATGGCCTGCTCCGCCGAGCGTGCCAGGGAGCTGTTGGCCGGGATGCGCCCATCCGATGCCGACCCCGGTGTGCGCGGGGTCGTGTTCGACCTGGCCGTGCGGGTCACCGGGGCCGGTGTCTCGCCGGACCCGCAGGTGCTGGTCGCCGAAGCCCGCCGCCGTGGCCTGCTGGCCACTCGGGACCAGGCTCACGGCCTGGCGATGTGGGTCTTCGAGACCTACCAGCGGGCTCCGTGGCCGGAGGCCGGATGGGTGCTGCGCACGCACGTCCTCGAAACCGCCTACCGCCGTGCCGTTGCCGAGCACGCCCAGCGCCTGGCACAGGCTGCCGAGACCGCCGCGACCGAACAGCTGCCGGCCCTGCTGGAGCCGAGCGATGAGCTGGTGGACCTGGGACAGCGCCTGGCCACCGACCTCGCCCGGTGGCAGCGCGACATCGGTCCGGACGTGATCGAGCACCGGAGGGCCGCATGACACACGCAGAACACCTCGACGACGGAGCCTCGGGTGAGGGTGGCCGGGTCGTGCCGTTCCCGACCCCGGCGGGGGCGGACGAGACCCCGTTGCCGGTGGTGGGGTTTCCGAACCTCAGCCCGGCGGCGTTGCAGGGCACCGCGGGCCGGATCGTCCGCGAGGTCGCGCCGACGACCGAGGCGCACCCGGCCGCGCTGCTGGCGATCCTGCTGTCCACCTTCGGCGCCTGGATCGGCACCGGCTCCTACCTCTACCGCGCCAACAGCGTCCACCCCGGCCGCGTGTGGCCGCTGATCACCGGCCGCACCTCCGACGGCGCGAAGGGCACCGCGCAGGCGGTCATCGAGCGGTTGTTCCGCGAGGTCGCCAAAACCTCCGAGTGGCCGCTGAAGACCGTCCGGGGCCTGTCCTCGGGTGAGGGCCTGATCGAGCAGGTCGCCGACGAGAAGGACGACGACACCGGCGAGATCACCCCGCGCACGGATCGTCGGTTGCTGGTCGTGGAGGAGGAGTACGCGAAGGTACTGGCCCAATTCGAGCGCTCGGGCAACACGCTGTCGATGACCCTGCGGGAGGCCTGGGACGGCAAGAACCTGCAGTCGGTGACCCGCTCCAACCCGGTCACTGCCACCGACCCGAGCATCACGGTGATCGGTCACGTCACGCCGCGCGAGCTGCGCGAGCGCATGACCAGCGCCGAGGTCTTCGGTGGCGGGCTCAACCGGATGCTCATTGTGGCCAGCCGCCGCACCCAGCTGCTGCCCGAAGGCGGCAACCTCCCCGACGGCATGGTCGCCGACCTCGCCGGACAGCTCGCCGACCGGCTGCGCAAGCTCTCCAGCTTGGGCGAGGTGCCGTTCACCCCGGCCGCGATCGAGGCGTGGGAGCCGATCTACCGCGACCTCGCCCGCCCCCGCCCGGACGGCCCGGTCACCGCGCTGCTGGCACGGGGGCGGCCGATGATCCCGCGCATCGCGCTGGTCTACGCCCTCCTCGACGGCTCCCAGGCCGTGGACGCCGAGCACCTGCAGGCCGCCCGGGCGCTGTGGGCCTACACCGAGGAGTCCATTCACTGGCTCTACGGCCAGCTCGACGACCAGGAAGAAGTCGAACGCCTCATGGCCTGGCTCGCCGAAGCCGGAGAGACAGGCCGCGGCAAGTCCGAGGTCTACAACGACTTCGCCAAGCGCCACAAGAAGGCCGCCGAGCAGGCCCTCGAAACGATCGCCCTGCTCATCCGCGACGGCATCGTCACCCAAGAAACCCGCACCGGCCGCGGCCGGCCCTCAACCCGGTTCATCCTCCGCCCCCAGGCTCGCCAGCCCTGCGGAAGAAGCGGAAGTGCGGAAAAAGTCCCAGAGCAACCGCCCTGACCAGGCAAGACCAGCACGCGACTTTCGCCGCGACCCTGCGGAAGAACTGCGGAAAAAGCCCCCCACACCGACTTTCTCCGCACTTCTTCCGCACCCACCCCGGAAGAAGTGCTGGCACCAAAACGCCAGGTCACTGGCCGGTTTCCCGCACTTCTTCCGCATTTCCGCTTCTTCCGCAGACCCACCGCACCAAACAGCCCGCATAACGCGGGCAAGGCACGCACGTGCCAGACCAGGGGAGGAACCAGGACATGGATACGCGCCGAGCGCCCATGACTGTTGCTGAGTTCTGCCGAGAGCTCCGGATCGCCCGCTCCACCTTCTACGAGTGGCGCGCGAAGGGGATCGGCCCGCGTTGCATGAAGTTGCCTAACGGCGAACTGCGCATCCGGCAGGCAGAGGCCGAGCGCTGGTTCGACGCTCACGAGGAGGCCGCCTGATGAAGACCTCGTACGAAGTCAGGCTGTGGAAGAGGCGAAAGTACGTCGGGAAGACACGGACCACCCACTACGTGCGCTGGGCGGTCGCGAAACAGGAGTTCCAGAAGGGCTTCTCGTCGGCCGGTCTGGCCAAGAGCTTTGAATCGAAGCTCAACTCGGCGATGGCCGAAGGCGTCGCGTTCGATGTCGCCTGCGGCCTGCCGGTCACGATGCTGAAGGCGGAAGAGTCGAAGATCGGGTGGTTTGAGTTCGCTCGGGACTACCTGGCTATGAAGTGGCCCGATGCATCACCCGGTCACCGCAAGAGCCTGGTCGACTCCCTGACACCGATCACGATCTGGATGCTGAAGACCCAGCCGTCAGAGCGTGACCAGAAGGCCGTGCGTGCGGCGTTGAGGCGCGGCCTGAACCCCAGCTGGCGAGACGAAGAGCACCCGGCCGAGACCACGCGACGGCTCCGGTGGGTTCAGGACAACAGTCGGCAGGTGGCTGAGCTTTCTGAACCGGACGTGCTTCGACGGCTCCTGGCGGCCCTCGATCTCAAGCTCGACGGTGCTCGGGCAGCTGCGGACACGATCCGTCTGCGGCGGACAACGCTCGGCAACGCCCTGGATTACGCGGTCGAGACGAAGGTGCTGGCGGAGAACCCTTTGACGGAGGTGCGGGTGAAGAAACACCGGACACGGATGCAGCAGGTTGACCGACGCAGCGTCGTCAACCCAACGCAGGCCCGACAGCTCCTCGGAGCGGTTGGTGAGGTGAATGAACGACTGCAGGCGTTCTTCGCTCTGATGTACTTCGCGGCGCTTCGTCCGGAGGAGGCCGCGAACCTCCGCAAGCACAACTTGTCGCTGCCGCGGTCAGGGTGGGGTGAGCTCTTTCTTGAGCAGTCGGCCCCCGAGATCGGTGCCGAGTGGACTGACTCGCGGATCCGGAGCGAGCAGCGGTCGCTGAAGCACCGGGAGGACGGCAGTGGTCGTCAGGTGCCGTGTCCGCCCGAGCTGACGCAGTACCTGCACGACCACCTCGACAAGTTCGGGACCGCTGCTGACGGCCGTCTCTTCCGAGGACGGCGGAACGGAGGGCGGATCTCAAGCACGGTCTACGGCCGGGCCTGGGCTAAAGCCCGGGAAACCGCCCTCACCCCGGAACAGGCTCACTCGCCGCTCGGGAAACGGCCTTATGACCTACGCCATGCCGCGGTGTCCACCTGGCTCAACGGCGGGGTCGAGCCGACTCGTGTCGCCGAATGGGCCGGCCACAGCGTTGGCGTGCTGCTTCGCGTCTACGCGAAGTGTCTAGACGGCGGCGAGCAGGCAGCCCGCCAGCGAGTGGAACAGGCGCTAGCCCAAGCCTGAGCTTTGCCGTGTATTTGCCGTGGACGGTCGTACACGGCCGGACGACGCCGGACACAGCCGGACTGCAAAGCAAAGACCCCGTGACCGCTTTGATGCTGGTCACGGGGTCTTTTTCCTGCTTGTGCCGGGTGGAGGATTCGAACCTCCGAAGGCAATGCCGGCTGATTTACAGTCAGCTCCCTTTGGCCGCTCGGGCAACCCGGCGTGCTCGCCAGCGTGCTGGCTTGCGAGAAAAGCATACAGACCAGTCGTCGCCGTTCCTCAGCGGGGGTGCGGATCAGGCTTCTTCTGGGCGGAAGACCAGGTCGTCGGCTTTGGCCTCGCCCGCGCGCAGGATCTCGCGGGCCTCGTCGTCGAGGGTGCCGGGGAAGTCCGGGCCTGCTGCCTTGATCAGGACCAGGAGGCGTTTCGCCAGGCCGCGGGCTTGGGTGAGGCGGATCTGGTCGGCCGTCAGCAGCTGGCGGGACTCGTCGAGCATCTTGCGGTAGCGGTGGTTGAGGTCCGCGCGGGAGTCGAGGAGTTCCAGCGCTCGCGTGAGATCCGCGAGTTCCGACGTTTCGACCTGGACGAAGTACGGCTCGAGCACGCGCACGACCCTACTGGTGGCGGATCGACGTCGGCGGTCCTGCTCAGCGGCTTCGTCGGGTTAGCGTGGAGGTATGGCCATCGACCGCGCGGCACGCGCGAAGCGGCGCGAGGAGTTGCGGGCCGCTGCGCCCGCACCCGTCCCGGAGCGCTCCAGCGCGGGGAGCGCGGCGATGGAGGTCGAGGGGCTGTTCAACGTCGGGGTCAAGCACCAGCTCGACCAGCTCGCCTGGGTCGAGGTGGCGAAGGAGGACGAGCGGGAGTCCGGTGCTGGCCCGCTCGACCTGGAATCCGAAGTCGTGCGGCTCAAGCCCTCGGATTCGGCCTAGGCCGGTCGCGCCCGCTCAGGGCTGATGCGCGCGGTCGGCCCGACTCCGTATGTTCGAAGTGTGCCCTCGAGCGCTCCTTCCACCCCTGGGTCTGCCACCGACGTCGGCCCCGGCTACCGCGACCACCTGCACTGGCAGCGTTATCAGGCGTTCTTCCCCGGCGCGCTGCGCCTGAGCGCCGACAACGCACCCGACGAGCAGTGGTGGCAGTGGCGCGGGCTGAAGGTGCACGTGGACCGCGTCGAGCGCGCCGGCGCTCCCGCCAAGGTCATCGCGCTGCACGGCGTCGGCACCTACGGGCGGATGCTCGCCCCCTACGGCAGGCTGCCCGCGCTGGCCGACCTCGACTACATCGCGCCTGACCTGCCCGGATTCGGCCTCACCGGGACGCCGCTGCTCGGCGCGACCTACTCGGACTGGCTGAACTGCGCGCGCGACCTGGTGGAGCGCGAGAAGGCGCGCGATTCGCGTCCCGTCGTGCTGCTGGGCGTGAGCACCGGGGGCCGGCTCGCCTACGACGTCGCGGCGAGCACCGAGGTCGACGGCGTCATCGCGACCTGCCTGGCCGACCCGTGCCGCGACGAGGTCCGGCGGGTGCTGGCCGCGCGACCCGAGATGGCGCGCTGGGCCGGTCTGCTCGCGCTCGTGCGCCAACCGCTGTCGGCGGTGCGGGTGCCCGTGCACTGGCTGGTCAACATCGCCGCCGTGTCCAACCAGACCCAGTACGCCAACCTCGCCTGGGCCGACGAGCTCGCCGGTGGCGGCTGGATCTCGCTTCGCTTCGCCCGCAGCTGCCTGACCACCGGACCGGTGCTGCCGCCCGAGCGGTTCACCGGGACGCCGCTGCTGCTCGCGCACCCCGACGAGGACCGCTGGACGCCGCCGCTGCTGTCGGAGGAGTTCTTCGACCGCATCGCCGGGCCGGCCCGCACGACCGGGCTGCGCGGGTCCGGTCACCTGCCCGTCGAGGAGTCCGGGCTGGCCGACCTGGACCGTGCTGTGCGTGACTTCCTGGACGAGTTCGATCTCCAAGGATGACGTTTTGTGGTTAGACCGAATACGTACCGTTACCTCCGTCTGATGTTGTTGCGGTGATCCTCACAAAGTTGTGAGTCAGCTGTGAGAAGCCCAAAAGCTTCTTGCGCTCCACCGTGCTCGGCGAAATTTCCGCAGGTCAGAGTGGCCTTGATGGAAAGCGGTTCCGCACCACCCCCCGGTTGAACCCATCTGATGCGTGCATCCGGAGTGCGTCGCGAGGGCCATTCGACCCTGGCCATCCGTGCTCTCGTGCGTCACGATCGGCGGACGGACATATGTGGTACGGCCGTATCGCCAGCGGGAGGAGCGTGGATGATCGAGCGTCACCGCTCCCTCGGTCCGCATTCCGGTCTGGAACCATCCAGGCCACCGGTCAGAGCCGAAGTCGATCCGGTGCGCCGCCGGATGTTCGCGAGCTTCTCGTTCGTGGTGCTCGCCGCGGGCGTGGGAGTCTCCCTGCTCACCGCGGGCGGCCTCGAGTCGCGCTACACCCCTGAACTGCTGTTCATCGGTCCGCTGCTGGCCGTCGGTTTCCTGCTCGCCGAGCAGCTGACCATCGACGTCGACGTCAAGCGCGTCGGCTGGACGATCTCCTTCACCGAGATCCCGCTGCTGCTCGGCCTGCTCACCGCGCCGTTCGAAGTGGTGCTCGCGGCGAACCTGCTGGCCGGGCTCGGCGCCCAGGTGGGCAGGCGCGCGGCCACCCACGTCGTCTACAACGGCGGCGTGCTGTGCCTGGAGATCGCGGTGCCGTTCGCGGTCGCCAACCTGGTCAACCAGGCCCTCATCGGCGTCGCCCCCGATTGGTTCGGGCCCGTCGTCGGCACGCTGACCTCGCCGCTGATCAGCTGCGGGTTCGCGCTGGCCGCGCTGACCGTGCTGGGCGGTGCCATGAAGGTCGCCGCGGGCGCGCGGCTGGCCGGGCGCACGCTGGCCGTCGGCCTGCTCAACACCTCCGTCGGCCTGATCGGGTACGAGGTCGCCATCGGCACGCCGTGGGGCTGGCTGCTGGTCGGGCTCGTCGCCGTCGCCGTGATCGGCCTGTACCGGGCCTACTCCGACCTGCTGCGCGAGCAGCGCGACCTGGAGGCGCTCAGCGACGTCAGCCTCAGCGTGGCCCGCTCCGGGCAGGGCGCGCAGACCTCGCCCGACCCCGTCGGCGAGCAGGCCGTGCCGGTCGGCGAGTGGGAACCCGTCGCCGAGCGGATCCGCGAACAGCTCAACGCCACCCGGGTCGTGCTGCGGCTGCGGCTGGACCCGCGCGGCGAGGTCACCACGCTGGTCGCCGGTGAAGTCATGCCCGAGGCCGCGGTCCAGGCGGCACCGGACGCGCTGCGCGACGACCCGCTGCTGCAACTGCCCAGCAGCCACGTGCGGTCCTTCCGGACGCTCGAAGCGCCGGAGGAGGTTCGCCGCGCGCTGCGGCAGCGCGGCGCCTACGAGGCGCTCGTGGTCCCGCTCCGGGGCGCCAGCCAGCTGCTCGGCGCCGTCGAGGTCCACGACCGGGTCAGCCGCTGGCGGGGATTCGGCCGCGCGGACGTGCGACTGCTGCACACCCTGGCCAGCCACCTGGCCACCGCCATGGACAACCGCAGGCTGCTGGCCAGGCTGCGGCACGACGCCTACCACGATCCGCTGACCGGGCTGCTCAACCGCACCGGCTTCCGCGAGATCTCCGGGGACGAGCTCCGCGCCGGCCGCGCCGCCGTCGTGCTGCGGGTCGACCTGGATCTGCTCACCACGGTCAGCGAAGCCCTCGGATACACCTGGGGCGACCGGATGGTGGTCGCCGCCGGGCAGCGGATGCGCGAAGCCCTCGGTGATGCCCCGCTGGCCCGCCTGGAGGCCAACTCGTTCGCCGTCCTGCTGCTCGACCACACCGAGGAGCAGGCGCACCAGGTGGCGCTGCGGCTGTGCGACGTGATCGCCATGTCCTACCCGCTGGACCGGATAGTCGTCGAGGCCGCCGGGGTCGCGGGCTACGCCTCCTCGGCACCCGCCGACGGTGAGGCCGAGACCGACGTCGACACGCTGCTCCAGCACGCCGATGTGGCGGTGCGGGCCGCGCGCAACGGCGAGGACGGCGTGCGCTGCTACGCCCCGGCCATGGGTCAGGTGTTCCTGCGCCGCTTCCAGCTGGTCACCCAGTTCAGGCAGGCGCTGGACACCGGTCAGGTCGAGGTGCACTACCAGCCGAAGGTGGCGCTGCCGGAACGCCAGGTCGTCGGCGCCGAGGCCCTGGTGCGCTGGTCGCACCCGGAGTACGGGCGGCTGGACCCCGACGAGTTCGTGCCGCTGGTGGAGGCCACCGGGCTGGTCGACGCGCTCACCGCGTTCGTCATGGAGTGCGCGCTGGTCAAGATCCGGCAGTGGCTGGACCGCGGGCTGCGGATGTCGGTGGCGGTGAACCTGTCGGTGCGCAACCTCGCCGACGAGACCTTCCCCGAGCGGGTCGCCGAGGCGCTCGAACGCCACGACATCCCGCCCGAGCTGCTCACCCTGGAGCTGACCGAGTCCAGCGTGATGGCGGACAAGGAGCGGTCGCTGCCGGTCCTGCGGCGGTTGCACGCGATGGGCGTGGTGCTCGCGGTGGACGACTTCGGCACCGGCTACTCGTCGCTGGCCTACCTGCGGCAGCTGCCGGTGGACGAGGTCAAGATCGACAAGAGCTTCGTGCTGGGCATGGGAACCGATCTCAGCGACCTGGCGGTGGTGCGCACGATCGTCGAGCTCGGCCACTCCCTGGACCTCGCCGTGGTCGCCGAGGGCGTCGAGGACGACGCCGCGCGGGACCAGCTGGTGGGCATGGGCTGCGACGTGGCCCAGGGCTACCTGATCTCCCGCCCGCTGTCCGAGGAGCGCTTCGAGGCGTGGCTGCAGGCCCGCACCAAGCGCGATCGGGGCAGCCGCGAGGAGACCGTGCTCACACTCCTGCACTGATGTCCGAATTCGCCCGATCCGGTGGGGTGCCCTGTGAAAAGGCGGCTATGACCTGCGTTTTCGCAAAAGGGCACCCCCCTGTTCCGGGGGGTCCCGCAGGTGTGTAAAGTTCTAATCGCTCCGCAAGGGCACGCCCCAATAGCTCAGTCGGCAGAGCGTCGCCATGGTAAGGCGAAGGTCTACGGTTCGATTCCGTATTGGGGCTCGAAAGGCAGCCGCGGTGCTCGGTAAACTGGGTGCTGTGGCTGTTTTGCGTGGGATATCCTGCGTCGCTTGAGGCAACCGGTGCACACCGCGGCCTCGGCATGGCGGTGTAGCTCAGTCGGTAGAGCAAGCGGCTCATAATCGCTGTGTCGCCGGTTCAAGTCCGGCCACCGCTACCAGTCACGGGTTCGCAAGGATCTCTCCAGCGAACCGACCCGTTACGACCGAGAGAAAGGCACCCCCGTGGCCGCCACCGACGTTCGACCCAAGATCACGCTGGCGTGCGAGGAGTGCAAGAACCGCAACTACATCACCAACAAGAACCGGCGCAACAACCCGGACCGCTTGGAGATGAAGAAGTTCTGCATGAACTGCGGCACGCACAAGCTCCACAAGGAGACCCGCTGATCCCAGCGGTTCCTTCGGAACGCCTTCGAGAGCCCGTCCCCGGTTGATCCGGGGCCGGGCTCTTCTCGTTCTCCGGGGTGTCGGCGGCTCGGGCGGTCGTCGGAAGGTCACAGCGGCTCCGCCGATCCGGATCAGACCTAGTAGCCTTCCCGCGTGCCGCTCGACCAGTCATTCATCGGACGTGAATACCCGCCCACCGAGCCCTACGAGGTGGGCCGGGAGAAGATCCGCGAGTTCGCCCGCGCGATCAAGGACGACTCCCCGCTGCACCACGACGTCGAGGCTGCCAAGTCCGCCGGCTACCCGGACGTGATCGCGCCGCCGACCTTCGCGGTGATCCTCTCCATGGCCGCGCAGGACCAGATCGTCGAGGACGATCAGCTCGGCGTGGACTACAGCCGCGTCGTGCACGGTCAGCAGGACTTCGTCCACCACCGGCCGATCCGCGCCGGTGACCGGCTGCTGACGGTCGCGCACGTCGACGACATCAAGACCCGCGCGGGCAACGACTTCCTGACCGTCCGGGCGGAGATCACCACCACCGACGGGGAGCAGGTCTGCACCGCCACGTCGATGTTGGTCGTGAGGGGGCCTGAGGCGTGAAGCTTTCGGAGATCAACGTCGGGGACGAGCTGCCGCCGCTGAGCGTGCCGTTGGACCGGTCCGATCTGGTCCGCTACGCGGGCGCCTCGGGCGACTTCAACCCGATCCACTGGAACGAGCGGTTCGCCAAGGAGGTCGGCCTCCCGGACGTGATCGCCCACGGGATGCTGACCATGGCGCTGGCCGGCCGGCTGGTGAGCAGCTGGACCGGCGATCCGGGCGCGATCGTGCGCTACGGCGTGAGGTTCACCCGCCCGGTGGTCGTCCCGGACGACGGCAGCGGCGCCGTGGTGGAGCTCGGCGGCAAGGTCGCGAAGATCAACGACGACGGCACGATCAAGGTCAACATCACCGCGAAGTCCGCCGATCAGGGCGTGCTGGGCGGCGCTTCGGCCACGGTCCGCATCCCTGCGTGACGCACTGCGCTCACCAGCGGTGAAGTCGTCTTCTCGCCAACACGGGGGGTGCCGTTGGAGAAGCGTTCTCCACGTGCCGTACACTTTCGAACCTGGGATGCCTGAGCACCTTGAAACCCACAGTTTCAAGGCTGGTGAAGGGCGTCCCGACTTTGCGGTCGGGCTTCACAGGCCGCAGAGGGGTGTAGCTCAATTGGCAGAGCAGCGGTCTCCAAAACCGCAGGTTGCAGGTTCAAGTCCTGTCACCCCTGCGTCGATGCGACGGTGAGCGGAGGATGGTCGTGAGCGAGGACCGCGAGCAGGGCCAGGACGGAGCGCGCGAGGGCGCCCGTCCGTCCAGCGCCGCGGCGCGGCGCGAGCGTCGTGCCTCCGCCCGTTCCCAGTCGGGCTCCGGTCCGGCGCGCACAACTGAGTCGAAGGGTCGGCCCACTCCCTCGCGGGATGGCCGGCAGGGTCGGGTTTCGCTGTTCCGGAAGATCGGGCGCTTCCTGCGCGAGGTCGTCGCCGAGCTGCGCAAGGTCATCTGGCCGACACGCAAGCTGCTGATGACCTACACGCTTGTGGTGCTGGTGTTCGTCAGCATCATGGTGGCGTTCGTCGCGGGTGTGGACGTGCTCTTCGCGAAGGGCGTGGGCTGGCTGTTCGGCACTGGCTGAACCTCCGGGCCCGCCTAAGTGGTGCCGGCGGCGAAACAACGACCCGGCACGCAACGCACGAGAGGAAGCGAGACCGACTGTGACCTCGCACGAGGAGACCTCCCAGGAAGCCACCGGCCTCACCGACGAGCAGGTGCAGCCCGAGGCTGCCGAAGCCGGGGCCGTGTCCGTCGAGGCTGAGGCAGCCGACGCAGTCGATTCCTCGGAAACCGACTCCGCCGAAGAGGCCGACGACGCCGCGGCCGGCGACACCGAGGCCGCTGACGGTGAGGAGACCGCGTCCGACGACGCGGAAGCCGAGGCCGACGACGAAGAGGCGGAAGCCGAAGACGTCGACCCGGTCGAGGAGCTGCGCGCAGCGCTGCGCCGCGCGCCCGGTGACTGGTACGTGATCCACTCCTACGCGGGTTACGAGAACAAGGTCAAGACCAACCTCGAGACCCGTGCTCAGACGCTCGACGTCGAGGACTACATCTTCCAGGTCGAGGTGCCGACCGAAGAGGTCACCGAGATCAAGAACGGCCAGCGTAAGATGGTGCAGCGCAAGGTGCTGCCCGGCTACATCCTGGTCCGGATGGATCTCAACGACCAGTCGTGGAGCGCCGTGCGCAACACGCCGGGTGTGACCGGATTCGTCGGTGCGACCTCCAAGCCTTCGCCGCTGACCATTGACGACGTGCTGAAGTTCCTCGCGCCGCAGGTCGAGGAGAAGAAGCCGGAAGCGGGCAAGAAGGCCGGCGCGGGTCAGACCGCCGCCGCGACCAAGACCGCGGTCGAGGTCGACTTCGAGGTCGGCGAGTCCGTCACCGTGATGGACGGCCCGTTCGCGACGCTGCCGGCCACCATCAACGAGGTCAACGCCGACGCCCAGAAGCTCAAGGTGCTGGTGTCGATCTTCGGCCGCGAGACCCCGGTCGAGCTCTCGTTCGACCAGGTCTCCAAGCTCTGACCGCTCTCCCGTCTGCGGGAGCGCGGCGGGCTGCGCGCGGATCTGGCAGGACCCGCGCAGCAGGGGCGATTCCACCGTCTCGTGGTCTCGCCAGATTCGGTGCCGCCTTCCGGCGGGATCGAGCAACCGGATAGCGAAGACACAGGAAGCAAACATGCCGCCCAAGAAGAAGAAGCTGGCAGGGATCATCAAGCTGCAGATCCAGGCCGGCCAAGCCAACCCGGCTCCGCCGGTCGGCCCGGCGCTGGGTCAGCACGGCGTCAACATCATGGAGTTCTGCAAGGCGTACAACGCGGCCACCGAGGCTCAGCGTGGCAACGTCGTGCCGGTTGAGATCTCCGTGTACGAAGACCGGTCCTTCGACTTCAAGCTGAAGACCCCGCCGGCCGCGAAGCTGCTGCTCAAGGCCGCTGGCGTGCAGAAGGGCTCCGGCGAGCCGCACAAGTCCAAGGTCGGCAAGGTCTCCATGGAGCAGGTCAAGGAGATCGCGCAGACCAAGATGGAAGACCTCAACGCCAACGACATCGACCAGGCCGCGAAGATCATCGCCGGTACTGCTCGTTCGATGGGCCTGACGGTCGAAGCCTGAGCCGCTGCCGGTTCCGCCGGCGCGCACGGGTAGTGGGAGGGCGCATGCGCGGCCCGACCAACCACAACTGATCCAACCTGACTCTTAGGACAGAAATGGCACAGCGCAGCAAGGCATACCAGCAGGCGGCCGAGCTGATCGACCGGGAGCGTCTCTACACCCCGTCGGAAGCCGCCGAGCTGGCGAAGAAGACCACCAAGGTCAAGTACGACGCCACCGTCGAGGTCGCTCTGCGGCTGGGCGTCGACCCCCGCAAGGCAGACCAGATGGTCCGCGGCACCGTGAACCTGCCGCACGGCACTGGTAAGACTGCTCGCGTCATCGTGTTCGCCACCGGCGACAAGGCCGCTGAGGCCGAGGCCGCCGGCGCGGACGCGGTTGGTTCCGAGGACCTGATCGAGCGCATTCAGGGCGGCTGGCTCGATTTCGACGCGGCGATCGCCACCCCGGACCAGATGGCCAAGGTCGGCAAGATCGCTCGGGTTCTCGGCCCGCGCGGCCTGATGCCGAACCCGAAGACCGGCACCGTCACCCCGAACGTCACCAAGGCGGTCGCGGACATCAAGGGCGGTAAGATCAACTTCCGCGTCGACAAGCAGGCCAACCTGCACTTCATCATCGGCAAGGCGTCGTTCGACACCGAGAAGCTGGTGGAGAACTACGCGGCCGCGCTGGACGAGATCCTGCGCGCCAAGCCGTCGGCGTCGAAGGGCCGGTACCTGAAGAAGGTCACCTTCACGACCACGATGGGCCCGGGCATCCCGGTGGACCCGGCCGCCACGCGCGTGTCGGCTTCCGCCTGACCCGATATCCCTTCGAAAGAGGGCGAGCGCTCCACGAGCGCTCGCCCTCTTTCGCATTCCACGACGATTCTCGTCATACCCGGATGATCGATATCCCATTTGCCCGGACGGTTCTGAGCAAAACCGACGCGCTTCCCGGAATGGTGACGGGCAGTGCCGAGGCGGTCACTCCGGAACCGACGATTCGAGCCGTTCCGGAATTGCTCGGTCAGGGGCAGGCGGAACTGGTCAGGGCGTAAGCGGAGATGGTCCAACCGCCCTGCGGTGTGCGGGTGAGTTTGAAAGTCCCGAGGCCCGGTCCGCCGCTGACTTGGAGTCGGCAACCCGGCACCTGCGCTTCCGGTCCCGCTTCCACGATGGCGTCGTGGGCGAACTTCGGATTCGCGTAGGCGTTGAAGTCGGTGATCTGGCCGTGCACCGCGCGCGCCGCGCCCGCGCAGTCGGGGGCGCCGTAGGCGGCGGCGAAATCGGCCTTGCCCTGGTCGTCGAACAGCGCGCACGCCTGCTCCGGCGGTTCGGCCCGCAGGTAGTTGAAGACGCTGCGAATGGCCTGCTGCGGGTTCTGGGCGGTCATCGGCACCGAGTCGACCGGTGCGCCCCCACCGGAGCCGTTGCCGCCCGACGAGCCGTCGCTGCCTCCGAAGTAGTGGTCGTAGGCCAGGTTCAGCAGGAGCAGCGCGACGAGGACGTAGATGATCCGCCGCACCCACTTGCGGCGGAGCAGGCCGAGGGCCTTCTTCCACCAGGGCTTCTCGGGCGCCGGGGTGGTCGTGCCGCCGCCCTGGGACGCCTGCCACTCCTTGAACCGCTTGAACTCCAGGAACTCCTGGTACTCCGGGTCGTCGCCCGCCTTCGGAGCGTCGCCGCGCGGAGCCGGTTCCGGGGGCCGGTCGTGCTCGGCGACCTCGACGACTTCGGCGTCGACGATCTCGGGCAGGTTGTCGGAGCGCGGTTCCCGCTGATCAGCCACGCACACATGATGCCGGGCGACGGGGGGCCGGTGGAAGCGCCCGCCCCGAGTCGAGTACTCTTGTCGAGGTTCCACCCAAGACCGCTGGTCTTCCTCCCGGCTCGGCAACGAGCGGGAAGGAACGAAGGTCCCGTGAGATGCGGGCGGCCCGCGCAGGAGGGACGAGGCTGGTCACGCGTGTCTTGTCGCGCGCGCACCGATTTTCACGCCCCGTGCTGCCCTGCGCCGGGGCGTTTTGTCGTCTCAGGACCGACTGGATGGGTCAGCCACAGTCGGAAACAGAGAGGAGGCGACATGGCGAAGTCCGACAAGGTCGATGCGGTCAGCGAGATCTCGGAGAAGTTCAACAACTCCACCGCTGCCGTTGTGACCGAGTACCGCGGGCTCTCGATGGCTCAGCTGTCTGAGCTGCGCCGCGCGCTCGGTTCGAACGTGAGCTACCGTGTCGCGAAGAACACGCTGGTCAAGCGTGCCGCCGAGCAGTCGGGCGTCGAGGGTCTCGACGACCTGTTCGTCGGCCCGACCGCGATCGCCTTCGTCGAGGGCGAGCCGGTCGACGCAGCCAAGGCGATCAAGGAATTCGCCAAGGGCAACCAGAACCTGGTGATCAAGGGCGGGTACATGGACGGCCGCGCGCTGTCCGTGTCCGAGGTCGACAGCATCGCCGACCTCGACTCGCGCGAAGTCACGCTGGGCAAGCTGGCCGGTGCCATGAAGGCCAAGATGAACGAGGCCGCAGCGCTGTTCGTCGCGCCTGCTTCGCAGGTCGCTCGCATGGCCGCCGCCCTTCAGGAGAAGAAGGGCGAATAAGACTCTCCGCAGTCCGCAGTGGACGGTGCGTGAGAGCGCGCCGCCGATGCGGGTCCGCGGACCGTCTTTCGCGCGACAACCCCCCACCGGGATGCCGACGGCATCCGGGCTTTGAGCAGAAAGGAACGCCGACATGGCGAAGCTGAGCAACGACGAGCTGCTGGACGTCTTCAAGGAGATGACCCTCCTGGAGCTGTCGGAGTTCGTGAAGCAGTTCGAGGAGACCTTCGACGTCACCGCCGCCGCCCCGGCCGCGGTCGCCGTTGCCCCGGCCGCCGGTGGCGAGGCCGCCGCCGCTGAGGAGCAGGACGAGTTCGACGTCGTCCTCGAGGGCGCCGGCGACAAGAAGATCCAGGTCATTAAGGTCGTCCGCGAGATCGTCTCCGGCCTGGGCCTGAAGGAGGCCAAGGAGCTCGTCGAGGGCACCCCGAAGGCGATCCTGGAGAAGGTCGACAAGGAGAAGGCCGAAGAGGCCAAGGGCAAGCTGGAAGAAGCCGGCGCCTCCGTCTCCGTCAAGTGACTCTTCGCCTGTCTTGGGGCCCCGTGCTTATCGGTGCGGGTAGCGGAACCTGACACGCCGTCTGGACTCCGGGCGCCACTCCTCGTGTATGCCAGCACGTCGTCGCGGCGTCCTCGCCAGACGACGTGTCAGAACCCGCGGCGGTGCCGGCTGCTCAGGTGGCCACACGGCTCGCGGCTCCGCCGCATGCGGCCGGGTTCCAAAACAGGTTCTAGAGCCCCTGCTGGGTCTCTGACTCACGGTAAGAGAACGGGCACTCGCTGTTGCGGGTGCCCGTTCTCTTTTCCTTTGCGCGGAAACAAGGGCCTTTTTTCGGACGAATCCGAGATGGCGCCTTGATTTGTAGTGAACTCATGAGTAACCCTGCTGCGTCGAGCTCGTTGCATAGGTGTGACGCCAACTACCTTCGTAAGGCGCGTCACATGTGCAAGGGTGCTTCTTCGGGGATGGATTGCCTCCTCCCCGAAATCGGTGTAATCGAGGACGCGGAGGTTCCGATGGGCGTCGAGGTGGTTGTCGACGGGCTCTCGAAGTCCTTCGGCCCGCAGACCATCTGGCGGGACGTCTCGCTGAATCTGCCCCAGGGCGAGATCAGCGTGCTGCTCGGGCCTTCCGGCACCGGTAAGTCGGTGTTCCTGAAGTCGCTGGTGGGTCTGCTCAAGCCGGATGAGGGCAAGGTCGTCATCAACGGGACGGACATCTGCACTTGCTCGGAAAAGGATCTCTACGAGGTCCGGAAGCTTTTCGGCGTGCTGTTCCAGGACGGCGCGCTGTTCGGTTCGATGAACCTCTACGACAACATCGCGTTCCCGCTTCGCGAGCACACGCGCAAGAGCGAGTCCGAGATCCGCAACGTCGTGCTCGAGAAGATGGAGATGGTCGGTCTCATCGGCGCGGAGGACAAACTCCCCGGTGAGATCTCGGGCGGCATGAAGAAGCGCGCGGGTCTGGCCCGCGCCCTCGTGCTCGACCCGGAGATCCTCCTGTTCGACGAGCCCGACTCCGGTCTGGACCCCGTCCGGACCGCGGTGCAGAACCAGCTGATCGTCGATCTCAACGCGCAGATCGATGCGACGTTCCTGATCGTCACCCACGACATCAACACCGCGCGGACCGTGCCGGACAACATCGGCATGCTCTACCGCCGCAACCTGGTGATGTTCGGCCCGCGCGAGGTCCTGCTGACCTCCGACGAGCCCGTGGTGGTGCAGTTCCTCAACGGCCGCCCCGACGGGCCGATCGGCATGAGCGAGGAGAAGGACACCGCGCTGGTGGAGGCGGAGCTGGCCAAGCACGGCCGGCCCCAGGTGCCGGCGATGATGCCGCAGCTGGAGGTCAGCCCCGGACTGCCGGACCGCACCGCGGTGCACCGCCGCAAGGACCGCGTGCTGCGCCAGCTGCGCTCGCTGAACCCGTCCGCGCAGGAGGAGATCCTCAAGAGCCTGACACCGGACGAGCTCGCCCTGTACGGGTTCAAGTCGCCCGCGACCGGTTCCTGGCCGCAGCAGCAGGCGGCCCCGCAGGCCCCCGCTCCGCAGGCGCCGCCGCAGCAGTTCCCGCCGCAGGAGCCCGCTCAGCCCGCCCCCGCTCAGCCCGCTCCCGCTCAGCCCCAGCAGCAGAGGCGGCCGTCGCCGCACCCGCGCCAGCCCGAGGAAGAGCCGGCCTGGCCCGGTGGGTTGCAGGCGGAGGAGGAGACGGCGGGTTCTCGTCGCCGTTGGTTCGGCCGCAAGCGAGGTGAGCAGTGAGCGCGTCCCGGGCCCAGTTCCCCGGTGCCGGTGGGCTGCGCCAGACGGGCCGCCTGTTCGCGCTGGGGATGGACATCGTGCGGGCAATGCCCTCGCGACCGTTCCAGATCCGCGAGTTCATCCAGCAGTGCTGGTTCATCGCCAGCGTCACGATCCTGCCGACGGCGCTGGTCTCGATTCCATTCGGCGCGGTCATCGCGCTCCAGCTGGGGTCGCTGACCAGGCAGATCGGTGCGCAGTCGTTCACCGGTGCCGCCAGCGTGCTGGCGATCATCCAGCAGGCCAGCCCGATCGTGACGGCGCTGCTGATCGCCGGTGCCGGTGGTTCGGCGATCTGCGCCGACCTGGGGTCGCGCAAGATCCGCGACGAGATCGACGCGATGGAGGTGCTGGGCGTCTCGCCGATCCAGCGCCTCGTGGTGCCCCGGGTGCTGGCCGCGATGCTGGTCGCCGTGCTGCTCAACGGCATGGTCAGCGTCGTCGGCGTGGTCGGCGGCTACACCTTCAACGTGATCATGCAGGACGGCACGCCGGGTGCGTACATGGCCAGCTTCAACGCGCTGGCGCAGCTGCCGGACCTGTGGATCAGCGAGCTCAAGGCCCTGATCTTCGGCTTCTTGGCAGGCGTGGTGGCCGCCTTCCGGGGTTTGAACCCGCCACCAGGCCCGAAGGGCGTCGGGGACGCCGTGAACCAGTCGGTGGTGATCACCTTCCTGCTGCTGTTCGCGGTGAACTTCATCCTCACGACGCTGTACATGCAGCTGGTCCCGCCGAAGGGAATGTGATGGCCGCCAGGGGAATGGGAACATGGTGACGATCTCGCAGCGCGCCAAGCGCGCGGCCCGACGGCCGGTGGAGATGCTGGACGACCTGGGTGACCAGATGTCGTTCTACATCCGATCGCTGGCATGGATTCCGCGGGCGATCCCGCGCTACGCCAAGGAAACGCTGCGCCTGCTGGCCGAGGTCAGCTTCGGCAGCGGCGCTCTCGCGGTCATCGGCGGCACGGTCGGCGTGATGATCGGCCTGACGCTGTTCACGGGAACGGTCGTCGGCCTGCAGGGCTTCGCGGCCCTCGACCAGCTGGGCACCTCCGCCTTCGCCGGCTTCATCTCGGCCTACTTCAACACGCGTGAGATCGCGCCGCTGGTGGCCGGTCTGGCCCTGTCGGCGACGGTCGGTTCCGGGTTCACCGCCCAGCTCGGCGCCATGCGGATCTCCGACGAGATCGACGCGCTCGAGGTCATGGGCGTGCCGAGCCTGCCCTACCTGGTGACCACCCGCGTGATGGCCGGATTCGTCGCGGTCATCCCCCTGTACGTGCTGGGCCTGCTGACGTCCTACGTCGCGGCCCGCGGTGTCACCGTCTACCTCTACGGCCAGTCGGCGGGCACCTACGACCACTACTTCAACCTGTTCCTGCCTCCCGAGGACGTGCTGTGGTCCTTCGGGAAGGTCCTGATCTTCAGCGTGGTGGTGATCATGACGCACTGCTACTACGGGTACCGCGCCAGCGGCGGCCCCGCCGGGGTCGGCGTCGCGGTGGGACGCGCGGTGCGGACCGCGATCGTGACCACCGCCCTGCTGGACTTCTTCCTCAGCCTCGCGATCTGGGGCACCACGACGACCGTTCGGATCACCGGATGAGCGCGGGCGGAGCGGTCACCAAGGTCAAGCGCAGGCTGATGGGTCTGGCGCTGCTGATGAGCATGGTCATGTTCGTCGTGCTGTGCCTGGCGTTCTACAACAAGTCGTTCACGGCGTCCTCGGACGTCATCCTCAAGGCGGCATCGACGGGCAACCAGCTGCTGCCGGACTCCGACGTCAAGGTGCGCGGCATGATCGTGGGCCGGGTCGTCGAGGTGAAGTCCGACGGCAAGGGCGCCGAGCTGCACCTGGCGCTGCAGCCGGACATGGCCGAGAAGATCCCGGCCAACGTCTCCGCGCAGCTGCTGCCGCGCACCCTGTTCGGCGAGCGCTACGTGGCGCTGGACATGCCGGACAAGCCCTCGTCGAAGACGCTGGCCTCCGGCGGCGTGATCGAGCAGGACCGCACCAGCGCGGGCCTGGAGCTGGAAACCGTGCTGGCGGACACCATGCCGGTGCTGCAGGCGGTGAACCCCGACGACCTGTCGGCCACGCTCAACGCGCTGGACCAGGCGCTGTCGGGCCGCGGTGAGCAGGTCGGCGAAACGCTGACCCAGCTCAACACCTACCTGGACGGGCTCAACCCGTCGGTGCCGGACCTGCGGGACAACCTGCGGGAGCTGGTCGGCGTCGCGCAGACCTACGAGCAGGCCGCGCCGGACATCATCTCCGCGCTGGACAACTTCTCCACCACGGCGCGAACCCTGGTGGACCAGAAGCAGAACCTGCAGAAGATGACCGGGCAGCTCACCACCACCTCCGGTGACCTGACGACGTTCCTCGACGCAAACGGCCAGAACATCATCCAGCTCGCCGACGCCCAGCGTCCGACGCTCGACGTGCTGGCCAAGTACTCGCCGTCCTACCCGTGCTTCCTCGGCGAGATGGCGGAGTACGTCCCGCGCATCCGCAAGGCGTTCGGCGAGGGCACCAACGAGCCCGGTCTGCACGTGACGCTGGAAGTCGCGCCGCACCGCGGCAAGTACCGCCCGAACCAGGACGAGCCGGAGTTCGCCGACAAGCGCGGACCGCGTTGCTACAACTTCATGGAGCACCTCGACCCGATGCCGGAGTACCCGCCGGACGGGCCGTTCAAGGACGGCTCGGTTCCCCCGCCCGCGTCGCGTCCGGCCAACGGCGGCCTGAACCCGCCGGCGGCCAGCGTTCCGCAGTCGGCACCGGCGGGCACCGCGGCCCAGTGGGTCAACTCGCCGGCTGAGCGCGACATGGTCGCCACCGTGCTGGCTCCTGCTCTGGGCCGTCCCTCCTCGGAGGTTCCCGACTGGGGCAGCCTGCTGGTCGGCCCGGTCCTGCGAGGTGCGGAGGTGAGCTACCGATGAACGGGATCAGCATTCGCGGACCACTGGTCAAGTTCCTGGTCTTCGTCGTGATCACCTCGCTGGCCACCGGCCTGCTGATCATGACGATCGCCAACCAGGACCTGCGCTCGTCGAGCTCCTACACCGCGCGGTTCACCGACGTCACCGCCCTCAACGAGGGCGACGAGGTGCGCATCTCGGGTGTGAAGGTCGGTGAGATCGAGAGCATCGAGCTCGTCGACAACAAGGTCGCCGAGGTCAAGTTCAACGTCGCCGACCGGCGGCTGCCGTCCTCGGTGACCGCGACCATCAAGTACCGGAACCTGGTGGGGCAGCGCTACATCGCGCTGGAGCAGGGCGCCACGCCCACCACCGGCTCCGGCGGCGCCTCCGGCCGCACCGTCCAAGGTGGATACCTGCCGGTGGGCGGCACGATCCCGCTGGAGCGCACCAAGCCGGCGCTGGACCTGACCGTGCTGCTCGGCGGCTTCAAGCCGCTGTTCCAGGCGCTGTCGCCGGAGGACGTCAACAAGCTGTCGTACCAGATCATCCAGGTCCTGCAGGGTGAGGGCGGCACGGTGGAAAGCCTGCTGTCGCACACGGCTTCGCTGACGACCACCATCGCCTCGCGCGACCAGGTGATCGGCGAGGTCATCAACAACCTCAACGGCGTGCTGGACACGGTGAACACGCGTGACCAGCGGCTCTCCGAGCTGGTCGGCCAGCTGCGGCAGGTGGTGTCCGGACTCGCCGAGGACCGCGACTCCATCGGCAGCGCGATCACCGCGATGGACGGGCTGACCAACACCACCGCCGGGCTCCTGCAGGACGCCAGGCCCGGGTTGCAGCAGGACATCGCCGGCCTCGGCCAGGTGTCGAAGAACCTCAACGACCACGAGCAGCTGGTGGACCAGGTGCTGCGCAACATGCCGAACAAGCTGGAGAGCTTGAGCCGGACCGCCTCGCACGGGTCGTGGTTCAACTTCTTCCTGTGCAAGACCTCCGGCAACGTCGGCGTCGGCAACGTCAACCTGCCGCTGCCGCTGATGCCGGTGACCCAGCCGAGGTGCCAGCCATGACTTCCTACTCCCAGCGCGACCCGCTCAAGATCGGCGTCGCCGGCATCCTGGTGCTGGTGCTCGCGTTCCTGCTGGTGGCCAACTACGAGCGGCTGCCGCTGGTCAGCGGCACCACCTACACCGCGCAGTTCACCGAGGCCGCGGGACTGCGCGAGGACAACGAGGTCCGGATCGCCGGTGTCAAGGTCGGCACCGTCTCCGACGTCGAGCTCGAAGGCGACCACGTGCTGGTCAGCTTCCGGGTCTCCAACGCCGAGCTCGGTGACCACACCACCGCGGCGATCAAGGTCAAGACCCTGCTCGGCCAGAAGTACCTGGCGCTGGACCCGCAGGGCTCCAAGGAGCTCGACAACGACCAGCCGATCCCGCTCAACCGGACCATGTCGCCCTACGACGTCATCGAGGCGTTCAGCGACCTGTCCAAGAACGTCGACCAGATCGACACTGGGCAGCTGGCGAAGAGCTTCGAAACGCTGTCGAGCACGTTCAAGGACACCCCGGGCGAGGTCAGCGGGGCCCTCAACGGGCTTTCGCAGCTCTCCAGGACCATCTCCTCGCGCGACGAGCAGATCGAGCACCTGCTGAACAACACCACGCAGGTCTCCCAGCAGCTCGCCGACCGCAACGAGGACTTCGAGAAGCTGCTCTCCGACGGCAACCTGCTGCTGCAGGAGCTGCGGGCCCGCCGCGACTCGATCTCGTCGCTGCTGACCGGGACCCAGGAGCTGTCGCAGCAGCTGACCGGGCTGGTCGACGACAACCAGGCGCAGCTCGGGCCGACGCTGCAACAGCTGGACAAGGTGACCAAGATGCTGCAGCGCAACCAGCAGAACCTGGACCGGAGCCTGAACACCTTCGCCCCGTTCACCAGGCTGTTCTCCAACGTCCTCGGCAACGGTCGTTGGTTCGACACCTACATCTGCGGTCTGCTGCCGCCCGCCGTGGGACCGATCAACCAGGAGGGTTGCAAGCAATGACGAACGCACCCTCGAAGAGCTCGAACCTGGCCAAGGTCCTCACCATCGGGATCGTCGTCGTGCTGCTCGGCGCGGTCGGCGGCTGGTGGCTGTTCTACGGCGCGGCGGAGCGCAAGGTCACCGCCTACTTCGACGCCGCGGTCGGCCTGTACCCGGGCGGTGACGTGCGCGTCCTCGGCGTCCCGATCGGCACCATCGACGAGGTGACGCCGCAGGGCAAGCAGGTCAAGGTCACGCTGAGCGTGGACCGCGACACCGCGATCCCCGCCAACGCGAGCCTGGTCGCGGTCTCTCCCAGCATCGTCTCCGACCGGTACGTGCAGTTCGCCCCGGTCTACAAGGGAGGCCCGAAGCTGGGCGACGACGCGGTGATCCCCGCCGAGCGCACCGCGACGCCCGTCGAGCTGGACAACATCTACCGGAGCCTCAACGACCTGACCAAGGCGCTGGGGCCCCAGGGGGCCAACAAGGACGGCGCGCTGACCGACCTGCTCAACACCGGGGCGGCCAACCTGGAGGGCAACGGCAAGGCGCTGTCGGAAACGCTGCGCAACCTCGGTGAGGCGGGAACGACGCTGTCGGGCAACAGCGAAGAGCTGTTCAAGACGGTCGACAACCTGCAGCGCTTCACCGGGATGCTGGCCGAGAACGACGGCCAGATGCGCCGGTTCAACACGCAGATGCAAGAGGTCAGCAGCAACCTCGCCGGAGAGCGCAACGACATGAGCGCGGCCCTGGCCGAGCTGTCCGTGGCGCTGGGCAAGGTGGAGTCCTTCGTGCGGGACAACCGCTCCCAGGTGCAGTCCAACGTCAGCCAGCTCCACGACGTGGCCGCCGTGCTGGTCAAGCAGAAGGCGGCGCTCAACGAGTCGCTGACCACCGCGCCGCTGGCGATGAGCAACCTGAACAACTCCTACAACGGCGCTTCCGGAACGCTGGACCAGCGCGCGATGTTCAACGAGCTCAACCAGCCCCCGCTGGTGGCCGTGTGCAAGCTGCTCGACCAGTCCACGCCGCAGCAGGTTCCGCTCGAGGTCAGCAGCGCCTGCGACGCCCTGCGCCCGGTGCTGGCAGGCACCGAGAAGCTGCCGACGCTGGCCGAGTCGCTCAACGCGGTGCAGAACGGCAAGCTGCCGCCGTTGCCGCTGCCGCTGACCAACGGACTTCAGCCCGCTGGAGGTGGCCGGTGATGCGGTCCGGTTTGACTCGTCTGGTGCGATCCGTCCTCACCCGCTCCTCGGCCGTCAAGGTCGGCGCGGTCGCGACGGTCGGCCTGCTGGCGCTGTCGGGTTGTTCCTCCCGAGGCGTCTACGACATGCCGCTGCCAGGCGGCGCCGACGTCGGCAGCCGCCCCTACGACGTGAAGGTCCGCTTCGCCGACGTGCTGGACCTGGTGCCCAACGCGGGCGTCCGGGTCAACGACGTCGCGGTCGGCCGGGTCTCCAACATCGCCCTCGCCCCCGGTACGTGGGAGGCCGAGGTGACCGTCACCGTCAACGGCGACGTGAAGCTGCCGGCCAACTCCACCGCCCGGCTGCGCCAGTCCAGCCTGCTCGGTGAGAAGTACGTCGAGCTGGCCGCTCCGCGGGAGGCGGCCTCCGGGCGGCTGACCGACGGCGCGACCATCGGGCTCAACCGCTCCAACCGCAACCCCGAGGTGGAAGAGGTCCTCGGCGCGCTGTCGCTGCTGCTCAACGGCGGTGGTGTCGCGCAGCTGCAGGACATCACCAAGGAGCTCAACAAGGCGATGAGCGGCCGCGAGTCCGACATCCGCGGCCTGCTGAACAACCTGGACGAGCTGGTCTCCGGGCTCGACGCGCAGCGCAACGACATCGTGCGGGCGCTGGACAGCATCAACCGGCTCTCGGCCAAGCTCAACGAGCAGCGCGGCAGCATCGACACCGCGCTGCGCGACCTCGGACCAGGTCTCCAGGTGCTCAACGAGCAGCGCGGCCAGCTGGTGACCATGCTGCAGTCGCTGGACAGGCTCTCGGGCGTGGCCACCAACGTCGTCGACAAGTCGCACGAGGACCTGGTGCACGACCTCAACCAGCTCGCGCCGACGCTGCACCAGCTCGCCGCCGCCGGTGACACGCTGCCGAAGTCGCTGGAAACCCTGGTCACCTTCCCGTTCCCGGACAACGCGGTGGACGGCATCGGGGGCAGCGACTACAACAACCTGTACCTCAAGGTCGACCTGAACCTGAGCTCGATCGTGGAGAACCTCGGGCGCTCCCGCCAGCCGCTGCTGCCGGCGCCCGACGGACTCCCGCTGCCGCTGAACGGACAGACGCAGCAGCCCCAGCAACCCGCACCGCCCCAGCCGAAACCGGAGGAATCCGGTGGCGGCGTGCTGGGCTGGCTGTTCGGAGGTGACAACTGATGCTCACCCGTCGAGCCCGATTCCAGATCATCGGCTTCGTGCTGATCGCGCTGATCGGTTGCAGCTACGCAGGGTTCAAGTACGCCGGCCTGGACCGGCTGTTCGGCAACCGCGGTTACGAGGTGGCGCTGAACCTGGCCAGCACCGGCGGTGTCTTCCAGAACGCGGAGGTCACCTACCGGGGCGTGCCGATCGGCCGGGTCGGCGAGCTCAAGCTCACCGACGACGGCGTCCAGGTCCCGCTGGACATCGAGGAGAGCGCGCCGGCGATCCCCTCCGACGTCGAGGCCGTGGTCACCAACCGGTCCGCGGTCGGTGAGCAGTACGTGGACCTGCGTCCCAAGCAGGACAAGGGCCCGTACCTCGAGGAGGGTTCGGTCATCGCCGAATCCCGCACCACCACGCCGCTCCCGGTCCAGGACCTGATGATGAACCTGGACTCGTTCGCCAACTCCGTGCCCCAGGACTCGCTGCGCACCGTCGTCAGCGAGCTGGGAACCGCCTTCCGCGACAACGGCGGTCACCTGCAGACGATCCTGGACACCTCGCGGGAGTTCACCACGCAGGCGCAGAACCACCTGCCGCAGACGGTGCAGCTGCTGGAGGACGGCAAGACCGTGCTGGCGACGCAGAACGACCAGGGCTCGGCGATCAAGTCCTTCAGCAAGGACCTGAACCTGCTGTCGCAGTCGTTGGAGCGCTCCGACGGCGACCTGCGCGGCGTCATCCAGAAGGCGCCGCCCGCAGCCGTGCAGCTGTCCGGCCTGATCAAGGACAACCCCCGGCTCGGGCCGCTGCTGGCGAACCTGACCACGACCGCGAACCTGCTGTCGTCGCACACCGACGGCATGGAGCAGCTGTTCATCAGCTACCCGGCTCAGGTCGCGGTCTCCAACACGGTCGTCCCCGGGGATGGCACCGCTCACTTCGGACTGGTTCTCAACCTGTTCGACCCGATGCCGTGTACCAAGGGGTACGAGGGAACACCCGAACGGACCGGTACCGACATGTCGTCGGCGCCGCTCAACAAGGACGCGCACTGCGCGGAGCCTCCGGGCAGTCCGACCTCAGTGCGCGGCGCGCAGAACGCACCCGGGCAGTAAGAGAGGCAACACGTGACCGTTCAAGCCGAAACCGCTCGCCGGCGGCCCAAGCTGTCGCTGGTGCTGTTCGTGGTGAGCCTGGTGTGCGCCCTGGTCCTCGGGGTGCTGTGGGTGCTCGCCAGCAACAACTCCTCGGTGGCCTACGCCGGGACGCGTGATGAGGCGCTGCAGCAGGGTCAAGAAGCGATCGTCAACTTCAACACCCTGGACCACAAGGACATCGACCGCGGTCTGCAGCGGTGGGAGGACAACTCCACCGGTGCGCTGCGGGACGAGGTCCGGAAGGGCCGCAAGGACTACGCGACCCGGATCCAGCAGGCCAAGAGCAGCACCACCGCTCGCGTGCTGGACGCGGGCATCGTCGAGCTCGACGAGAACGCGGGCAAGGCCCGGATGATCGCGGTCGTGCAGATCACGGTCACCGTGGAGGGTCAGCCCCCGGCCAACAAGCAGGATCGCTACCAGGCAGAACTCACGCGTGAGGGCGACGTCTGGAAGATCAGCGGACTGGGCACCGTCCCGGTCGGCTGAACGGCGAGACCCGAAAGCGATTCGAGGAGTACAGCCAGTGCCTACCAACCGCCGTTCCGGCACGAACCGGCAGCCAGCGGCCCGCCGGCCGAAGGTGGCCGGCCTGCGCAAGCGCCCCACCTCGCCCGCCTCCTCCGAGGAGACCGCGAAGACGGAGGAAGAGGACCAGGTCAACGGCACTGCGGTGACCGAGCAGCCGGAGGCCGCCGAGCCCGAGGCCGCGGTCGCTGAAACAGCGTCCGCCGAGCCGGAGACCGCCGGGAGCGAGACGGCTGAGCCGGAGTCGCAGGTCAGCGAGGCTGTTGCCGCCGAGGAGCCGTCGTCCGCGGAGGAGTCGTCCGCCGCGGAGCCGGAGCCGAGCGAGACCGCGGAGGTCGAGACCCAGGACGCCGAGGCCGAGGGGCCGAAGTCCGACGTCGCGGAGTCCGGCGAGACCGGCAAGCCGTGGGTGCTGTGGGGCGCGACGGCGCTGCTGTTCGCGCTGGCGATCTTCTTCGGCGTCTCGACCTACACGACCTACAACACCGGCCCGGCCGCGAACGAGGCGTTGACCTCGGCCGGGGAGACCAGCGAGGTCAACGGCCAGGTCAGCGACGGCATCGAGAAGCTCTTCTCCTACGACTTCAACGACACGGCCAAGACCGAGAACGCCGCCAAGGACCTCCTGGTCGGCTCGGCCGTGCAGAAGTACGACGAGCTGTTCGCCCTGGTCAAGCAGCAGGCCCCGCAGCAGCAGCTGATCGTCACCACCACGGTGAAGAACAGCGCGGTGACGCGCCTGGAAGGCGACCGCGCCGAGGTCCTGGTCTTCGTCGACCAGCACGCCATGCGCGCCAACACCGGTGAGTCCAACATCGGCCCCGCTCAGCTCTCGGTCAGCGCCGAGAAGCAGGGCGACAAGTGGAAGATCACCCAGCTCACGCTGCGCTGACGGAACCCCGAGGCAGCACCAGCGGGCAGTTCTGGTCCGAAACGTCCATGATCGATGACCGTTCCGTCCGGTCAGTTCGGACCAGAACCGCCCCGGGCTCACGGCCCGACGTGGACGTGGGCGCTCCAGGTCGCATGTGCGTTCGGACGCGCGTTGCGGATCTCCCGGGCCGCGTTGTGCAGCGCGTAGGCGGCACCGTCGGTTCCGTACCCGCTCTGCCCGAAGACCTCCGAGTAGAAGTCCGCGTGCGCCTCGATCGCGCTGTTCACGTCGACCTCCCACAGGGTGCCGATGACGTGCGTGAACCCGGCGAACCCCAGCGCCGAGGCCAGCGACAGCGCAGCCGCGCACGGCTGATCGGCCGCGGTCGCGACCTGACCCAGGTAGCAGAACTCCGCCTTGTCCAGCGCGACCTGACCCAGCTCGACCAGGCCGAGCGGCCGCTGGCCGTCGCGGTCCAGCAGCATCCCGGCGGCGGGCTGGGCGGGGAACTGCGAGCTCGGCTCGCAGATGTGCACCCACGGGTAGTTCGGCAGCATCCGCAGCACGTCGGTCGCGCTGGCGCTCTCGGTGGAGATGATCTCCGCGCCCGGCCAGTGCTGGGCCAGCACCTGGTTCTGCGGCGGCAGCTCGCGCGAGACCTGCTCCGCCGATCCGGCCGCCACCAGCGCCTCGCCCTCCGGCACCGGCCTGGTGCGGGCGCGCAGCAGGCAGCCCAGCGTCGGCGTGTGCGACGAGACGACGCGATCCAGCGCCGAGGCGCCCGCGTGCGCCGTCGCGGAGTGCAGCGGCAGGTAGGCCGATGCGCCGAAAGCGCTCCACCAGACCCGCGGCCAGCGCGCACCCGCGGCCGGTGTGTTGAGGTAGCCCATCCGGTCCAGCACCGGCCGCACCAGTCGCACCCACGTCCAGTCCAGCACCTCGGCCATCGACGCGTGGTCGTCCTGCTGCGCGGCGGTCAGCAGCGTGAGGGCCTGCTCGCCCGCCTTCTCCGGGGTGGCGTGCGGGATCGGGACGGTCAGCACCCGGCCGCCGAAGATCACCAGCACGTCCGAGCGGTACCGGCTGAGGTTGACGATCGCCACCGACCCGTCGCCGCCGACACCGCTGAGCTCGGAGAACGGCCGGATCCGCAGATGCGTCGGCTGGACCTCGCGGACCTCGTCGATCAGCACAGCCCAGGACTCGGCCAGCCGCATCCGGTCGTCGGTGTCGCCCAGGTCGGGGTCCTCGGCCGGGCGGTCCAGCAACCGCCGCAGCCGCACGATCTCGTCGGCGAGGTCCGGGTGCTCGCGGTGCAGCGAGCCGAGCTCGCCCCCGCTGGGCAGGAAGTCCGCCAGGATCGCCGACCTGCCGTGCTCGATGAGCTCCACGGCCTTGTCCGGTTCGCCGGCCTCGATGGCGCTGGCCGCCGCATCGGCCACGATCGAGGCCCAGCGCTGCTGCGCGCTCGGCGAGGCGACGACCCGCTTGCCGCGCGTCATCAGCGGCAGCAGCTCGACGGCGGTGGTGAACGACTCCAGCGCCTCCGACCAGCGCTGCTCCTGAGCGCTGATGCGTCCTGCCAGCGCGGCTGCCCGTAGCCGCTGCTCGGCGGGTGCGTTGATCTGGGTGGCGGCCTCGGTGAGCACCTTGCGGGCCCAGCGGTGGTACCGGCGGCGACCGGTGCGCTGGTGCAGTGCCTGCAGCGCCCGGCCGAGCTGGATGGACACCGCCGCCCGCCCGGGAGTGGTGTCCGGCATCCCGATCAGCGCTTGGTCGAACAGCTCGATCGCGGTCTCGACGTCCTGCGCGCGCCCGGCCCGCTGGAACCGGTGGGCCAGCACCGCGCCCAGCTGGACCCACGCGATGTGCTGGGTCTGGGAGTCCGAGGACTTCGCCGCCTCGCGGGCCAGTTCGCCGGCGCGGTCCAGGTCGTCGCGGTTCTCGACGTGCTCGTAGCGCACCAGCAGGCTCGTGTTCAGCGCGGTGATCATCCGAGCGCGCTGGGAGGGAGCGGCGGCCTCCACCGACGCTTCGCCCGCGGTGACCGCGGTGTCCAGCGCCTTGGCCTCGCCGCCGTGCATGAAGTGCCTGCGCAGCAGGATCGCGTAGCCGCCCAGCGCGAGCGAGCGGTGGGTGTCCTCGGTGGCCAGCGCCCGCACGGCCGGTGTGATCGGGCGCAGCACGCGGCGCAGCTGGCCGGCCTCGCCGGTGGCGTCGACGTGCTCGGCGGTGGCGGCGGACAGCTGCCAGACGGCCGTGCCCAGCTGCGGGTTCCCGGCTTCGAGGACGCCGAGGACGCCGATGAGCTCGTTGATCGCGGAGTTGAGGTCGGTGAGGTCGCCGTTGCGCTGGAAGCGCAGCCGCAGAGCCTCGGCGTACCGGCACAGCCCGCCGCGGCGGGCGTCGCCGTCGGGCAGCGCACCCGATCCGGCCGACAGGTGCTTGATCGCCTCGTCGAGGTCGTCCGGGTCGCCGTTGCGCTGGTAGCGGCGCATCAGCGCGGCCCCGAGGTTGATCAGCAGCTCGGAGGTGGTGGCGTCGCTGGCCGGGGAGATCCGCGCGGCTTCCCGGAACACCGCGATGGATTCCTCGTCGGATTGCGCCGAGTCCGCGAGCTGGGCGTGCAGCTTCAGCGCGTTGGCCAGTCGCAGCAGCACCATGGGGCGCCGCTGGTCGCGCTTGGGCGTCTTCTCGACGGCTTCGCGCGCGACCTGCGCGCTGTCGGCCGCGAACTGGGCCTGACCGGTCTTGCCCGCGAGGTCGGTCAGGGCCAGCGCGAGGTTGCAGTAGTAGAGGATGCGGTCGCGGTCGCCGGAGTGCGCGGAGTTCGTCGCCGCCCGGTAGTAGCCGATGGCGTCTTCGAGATCGGCGAGCTCGCGACTGCGCACGTAGGTCAGCTGGACGGCGCTGCCGAGGTTGTTGAGCACGCCCGCTCGGGCGGGGTCGTCCTCGCGCAGCACGCCCGCGGTGGTGCGGAAGACCTCGGTGACCCACTGCAGGTTGCTGAAGTCGAGCGTGGTGACGATCTGGTTCATCGCCGCGATCGCGTCCGCGTAGCGCTGCTCGGCGCTGCGACGCTCGGTGCCCCCGGGTTTGGCGCCGACCGCGCTGTGCCCGCCGGTGGCGGGTCCGCCCCTGCCGGGTCCGCCGCCGAAGCCGGGATTGGTCCCGGTGCCGGGGTTGGTGCCGGTGCCGGGGTTGGTGCCGGTGTGCGGACCGCCGGGTCGTGCGTCGGGGCTGTCCGCGGTGGGTTCGCCGTCGTCCTCCGGTGCGAACCAACTGGATTGAGGGGGTTGAGGGCCGCTCTGGTCCTTGCCTCCGGTCCAACGCTGCAGCCCGCGGAACCGCTCGCTCGCGCGGCTTGCATCGTCTGTCATCGGTCGTTTCTCCTGTGGCCTGCCGGGCACCGGTCGGGGAAGCCGGTGGTCATCTCACGTTACCGGCGGAGGTATTTGTCGAGTAGCCCATGTGTTACTAGGTGAGATCGCCACAAGGTGACGCGTCCCCCCGGTTGGATGTAATTGCTGAGCTTCGGTTGGTGAAACTACTAGCTCTGCGCGACGGCATCAGCCCCGTAGGGGAAGGTTTGCGGCATCTTGGGGTCTCGATGTGGTCAAGCCGCCTGGATGGTCGCCCGGAGTTGATGTCGAGCCTCGGAGCGTTACGACGTTCGGGTGGCGGCCGTCCAGGTCACACCACATGCCGCCACTCAACGTAGTCGTTCATGAACGGGCGTTTCCAGATTTCCCGACCCCTGCGAGTGGTCTCGGGTGGTCCCGCTAAATGGTCTGGGCCAATCTTTTCAAGATCGCGAAACCGGGCCCTCCGAAATTCGCGCACGAGTTCTGGGGTGAATCCACTCGGGCGGGTGCGAATTGGGGCTCATGGGGCTCGTGGGAATTGTGTGGCGTGCGTCGCGGAAGGGCGGGACGGGCCGAGAATGACCACTTTCAGGTGGAGATCGACCGCGTCGAGGTGGTCTCGGGTGGTCTCGCGGCGACCGCGGACGGGCCGGAAGTGTGTTCCGGGTCCCTCCTCTGTGGCCTGAAGGGGGTTCCTGAGCCGTTGTCAAGAGCCGATCGGAGGGGGTTCGCCAAGGGCGTGAAGGAACTGCCGCATGTGATGATCAACAGGCCCTGACCAGGTTAAAAGGGTCTTTCGGTGGTCACGCGAGGTGATCGTGTTTTCCGCCACGAGAGTGATCGATCGGTGATCTCTTGACTGAAAGCGCGTGCGGGTTCACTCTGGTCCTCAACGCGGGGCTGGGCCGCCATCGGTGGGCCCCCTCGACAGCTGGCGTCCTTCCGGCTAGACTGCTACTTTGCGCTGCCCTCCTATAGGTCTGCCCGCACTGGACCGTAGGGTGGTCGGCGCCATTGCACCCTTGACAGCTGTGCTAGTGATCTGCGCGCTTGCCTGACGCGCGCTTTTTGCCGTGAGCATGGCTGTAGCCAGTTCAGAGTCCCGGAAGGACGCATCTTGGCAGTCTCCCGCGCGACCAAGGTCTCTGCAGCTTCCAACTACACGTCGGGGATCCCTGGGGCACCCAAGCGGGTCTCGTTCGCGAACATCCGCGAACCGCTGAACGTGCCGAACCTGCTAGACCTGCAGATCCAGTCCTTCGAATGGCTTGTCGGTAACGAGGCCTGGTTCCAGCGCCGGGTCGACGCCGGCGAGGACAATCCGGTTGGTGGTCTTGAGGAGGTCCTCAGCGAGATCTCCCCGATCGAGGACTTCTCCGGATCGATGTCGCTGTCTTTCTCCGACCCGCGCTTCGACGAGGTCAAGGCCTCCGTCGGGGAGTGCACGGACAAGGACATGACCTACGCGGCGCCCCTGTTCGTCACCGCTGAATTCACCAACCACTCGACTGGCGAGATCAAGAGCCAGACGGTGTTCATGGGTGACTTCCCGATGATGACCGACAAGGGCACCTTCATCATCAACGGAACCGAGCGGGTCGTGGTCTCCCAGCTCGTGCGTTCCCCCGGTGTCTACTTCGACCAGTCGGTCGACAAGACCACTGACAAGGACGTCTTCAGCGTCAAGATCATCCCGAGCCGCGGTGCGTGGCTCGAGTTCGACGTCGACAAGCGCGACACCGTCGGTGTCCGCATCGACCGCAAGCGCCGTCAGCCGGTCACCGTGCTGCTCAAGGCGCTGGGCTGGTCCACCGAGGCCATCCGCGAGCGCTTCGGCTTCTCCGAGACGCTGATGGCGACCCTGGAGAAGGACCACACCGGCGGCACCGACGAGGCGCTGCTGGACATCTACCGCAAGCTGCGCCCGGGCGAGCCGCCGACCAAGGAGAGCGCGCAGACCCTCCTGGAGAACCTGTTCTTCAAGGAGAAGCGCTACGACCTGGCTCGCGTCGGCCGCTACAAGGTCAACAAGAAGATCGGTCTCTCGCAGTCCTACGAGACCGGCGTGCTGACCGAAGAGGACATCGTCACCACGATCGAGTACCTGGTCCGCCTGCACGCAGGCGAGATCGAGATGCCCGCTCGCGGTGAGGACGCCGGCGACAACATCCCGGTCGAGGTCGACGACATCGACCACTTCGGCAACCGCCGCCTGCGCACCGTCGGCGAACTGATCCAGAACCAGGTCCGGGTCGGCCTGTCGCGCATGGAGCGGGTCGTCCGCGAGCGGATGACCACGCAGGACGTCGAGGCGATCACGCCGCAGACCCTGATCAACATCCGCCCGATCACGGCGGCGATCCGGGAGTTCTTCGGCACTTCGCAGCTGTCGCAGTTCATGGACCAGACCAACCCGATCGCGGGTCTGACGCACAAGCGTCGTCTCTCCGCGCTCGGCCCGGGTGGTCTGTCCCGTGAGCGCGCGGGCATGGAAGTCCGAGACGTGCACCCCTCGCACTACGGCCGCATGTGTCCGATCGAGACGCCGGAAGGCCCGAACATCGGTCTGATCGGCTCGCTGGCCACGTTCGCGCGGGTCAACCCGTTCGGCTTCATCGAGACGCCGTACCGCAAGGTCGTCGACGGCCGGGTCACCGACCAGATCGACTACCTGACGGCCGACGAAGAGGACCGCTACGTCAAGGCGCAGGCCAACGCGGTCATCGACGACGACGGCAACTTCGTCGACGAGCGGGTCCTGGGTCGACGCAAGGGCGGTGAGGTCGAGCTGCTCGCCCCCACCGAGATCGACTACATGGACGTCTCGCCGCGGCAGATGGTCTCCGCCGCGACCGCGATGATTCCGTTCCTGGAGCACGACGACGCCAACCGCGCCCTGATGGGTGCGAACATGCAGCGTCAGGCGGTGCCGCTGCTGCGCAGCGAGTCCCCGCTGGTCGGCACCGGCATGGAGCTGCGCGCCGCGGTCGACGCCGGTGACGTGATCACCGCCGACAAGGCCGGTGTGGTCGAGGAGCTGACCGCCGACTTCGTCACGATCATGGCCGACGACGGCACCCGCCGCTCGTACCGGATGGAGAAGTTCTCCCGGTCCAACCACGGCACCTGCATCAACCAGAAGCCGATCGTCAACGAGGGCGACCGGATCGAGGCCGGGCAGGTCATCGCGGACGGACCGTGCACCGAGAACGGCGAGATGGCCCTGGGCAAGAACCTGCTCGTGGCGATCATGCCGTGGGAGGGGCACAACTACGAGGACGCGATCATCCTGAGCCAGCGCCTGGTGCAGGACGACGTGCTCACCTCGATCCACATCGAGGAGCACGAGGTCGACGCTCGCGACACCAAGCTCGGTGCCGAGGAGATCACCCGGGACATCCCGAACGTCTCCGACGACGTGCTGGCCGACCTCGACGAGCGCGGCATCATCCGCATCGGTGCCGAGGTCCAGGGCGGCGACATCCTGGTCGGCAAGGTCACCCCGAAGGGCGAGACCGAGCTGACCCCGGAGGAGCGGCTGCTGCGCGCCATCTTCGGCGAGAAGGCCCGCGAGGTCCGCGACACCTCCCTGAAGGTGCCGCACGGCGAGACCGGCAAGGTCATCGGCGTCCGCGTGTTCAACCGCGAGGACGACGACGAGCTGCCCCCGGGCGTCAACCAGCTGGTGCGGGTCTACGTCGCGCAGAAGCGCAAGATCCAGGACGGCGACAAGCTCGCCGGCCGCCACGGCAACAAGGGCGTCATCGGCAAGATCCTGCCCGCCGAGGACATGCCGTTCCTGTCCGACGGCACCCCGGTCGACATCATCCTGAACACCCACGGTGTTCCGCGACGGATGAACATCGGCCAGGTGCTGGAGACGCACCTCGGCTGGATCGCCTCGCGCGGTTGGACGATCGACCCCGATGCCGAGTGGGCCAAGCGCCTGCCGGAGGAGCTGCTCGACGTCGAGCCCGGGACCAACACCGCCAGCCCCGTCTTCGACGGTGTGCGGGAGGAGGAGATCACCGGTCTGCTCGGCTCGACCAAGCCGAACCGCGACGGCGACCGGATGGTCGGCGGAGACGGCAAGGCGCAGCTCTTCGACGGCCGCAGCGGTGAGCCGTACCCGTACCCGACCGCGGTCGGCTACATGTACATCCTCAAGCTGTCGCACCTGGTGGACGACAAGATCCACGCCCGTTCCACCGGCCCGTACTCGATGATCACCCAGCAGCCGCTGGGCGGTAAGGCGCAGTTCGGTGGTCAGCGCTTCGGTGAGATGGAGTGCTGGGCCATGCAGGCCTACGGCGCCGCCTACACGCTGCAGGAACTGTTGACGATCAAGTCCGACGACGTGGTGGGCCGCGTCAAGGTCTACGAAGCGATCGTCAAGGGCGAGAACATCCCCGAGCCGGGTATCCCGGAGTCGTTCAAGGTGCTGCTGAAGGAGCTTCAGTCGCTGTGCCTGAACGTCGAGGTGCTCTCCAGTGACGGCGCCGCGATCGAGATGCGCGACACCGAGGACGAGGACCTGGAGCGCGCCGCTGCCAACCTCGGCATCAACCTGTCCCGCAACGAGAACCCGTCGGTCGACGACATCGCGCACTGACCCTCGCCGCGGGGGGGCGGGGGCGGAGGGCCGCGGGGCGGGGGGGGCCCCCCCAGCGCCGGGAAGGGGTAGGAACACAAATAAATAAATATGAAGGAATGGAAAGAAGCGTGG
>NZ_JBFAQJ010000028.1:0-89734 GCF_040677225.1 Saccharopolyspora sp. NPDC049357
GAAATTCGAGTGCCCGAGTTCGGACTCGAATTTCGCGCGAAATTCGACAGCCCCCCGCCTGGACGCGCGGCGCCTGGCGGGGTTGTGAGGAAGGCCCCTGGCCGGGGCGGAATATCTCGTTCCGCGCGGTCGTCATGCTCGGTGTGAGCCATCTGTTTGAACCGATCAAGCTGCGTGATCTGACCGTCCGCAACCGCGCGTGGGTCTCGCCCATGTGCCAGTACTCGGCGACCGACGGCGTTCCCAACGACTGGCACCTGGTCCACCTGGGCCAGTTCGCCATCGGCGGCGCCGGTCTCGTCATCGCCGAGGCCTCGGGCGTCGTGCCGGAAGGCCGCATCACCCCGAACGACACCGGCATCTACAACGACGAGCAGGTCGCGGCGTGGCGCCGGATCAACGACTTCGTGCACGCGCAGGGCGCCGCCACCGGCATCCAGCTCGCGCATGCGGGCCGCAAGGCGTCCACCGGCCAGCCGTGGGCCGGCGGTGCCACCGTCGACGAGTCGGAGGGTGGCTGGCAGACGGTCAGCTCCACCGGCAACGCCTTCGGTGACCTGGCCGCTCCGCGAGCCCTGACCGCGGAGGAGGTCGCCGAGCTGCCCGAGAAGTTCGCCGCGGCCGCGCGTCGCGCCGACGAGGCCGACTTCGACGTCGTCGAGCTGCACTTCGCGCACGGCTACCTGGCGCACCAGTTCTACTCGCCGCTGGTCAACGACCGCACCGACGCCTACGGTGGCGACTTCGAGAACCGGGTCCGGGTGCTGCTGGAGATCACCGAAGCGGTACGCGCCGCGTGGCCGGAGGGCAAGCCCCTGTTCGCCCGCCTGTCCGCGACCGACTGGACCGAGGGCGGCTGGACCGGCGACGACTCGGTGCGCCTGTCCAAGCTGCTCGCCGAGCGCGGGGTCGACCTGATCGACGCCTCGACCGGCGGTGCGATCCCGGACGCGAAGATCCCGGTGCGCTCCGGCTATCAGGTCCCGTTCGCCCGGCAGATCAAGCTGGACGCCGAGATCCCGACCGCCTCGGTCGGCCTGATCACCGCTCCGGAGCAGGCGGAGGAGATCGTCGCCTCGGGTTCGGCCGACGCGGTGCTGCTCGCCCGCGAGCTGCTGCGCGACCCGCACTGGCCGCTGCACGCGGCGGACCGGCTGCGCGCGGACAACATCTGGCCCGTCCAGTACGAGCGAGCCCGCTGAGCAACGGGTGGGGAAGCTCGGCCGAACTTCCCCACCCGCTCGTTCAGGCGAGCTGGGCCTGCCACATCCAGTGCGACTTCTCCAGGTCGCTGGAGATGGCGATCAGCAGGTCCTGGCTGACCAGGTCGGTCTTGTCGGTTTCGTCGATGCGCTTGCGCAAGCGCCCCACGACCTCGCCCAGGGTGTCCACGATCGCCTCGATCACCTGCCCGTCGGTGCGCCAGTCGGCGGGGAAGTCCGGCAGTCCGGAGCCCTTGGCGACGGTCGAGGCGCGACCGTCCGGCGAGATGCCGATGGTCACAGCGCGCTCGGCGACGTCGTCGGCGAAACCCCGCGCCGAGTTGACCAGCTCGTCGAGCTGGAGGTGCACGTCGCGGAAGAACTTGCCGACGACGTTCCAGTGAGCCTGCTTGGCGACCAGGTGCAGATCGATCAGGTCCAGCAGCGTGTCCTGCAGCACCCGACCGGTGATGTCGCGGTCGGAATTGCTGAGCGGACTTGTGATCGGCGCCGCGTTCTTCGCGGAGCTCTTCTTCGGCGCGCTCTTCTTCGGAGCGGCCTTGGATGCACTCTTCTGAGCCATGGGTTTCGCACAACCTCCTCGACGAGAACGTGCAGACCGGAATCAGGGTGCTGCCCAGGAGGTACCCGCGCACTTCGGGCGATTACACCCGCTGCTCGGCGAACTCCACCACTTGTCGCCCGATGGTGCGCAACGTGGCGCCGACCTTCTCGTCGTCGCACGCGCCGCCAGGGCCGAAGCGGGTCTCGGCCGAGTTCACCGCCCCGCCGAGCGGGGTCGGCCAGCCGCGCAACGCGTGCACGACCGAGCGCAGCGCCTGCAGCGTGGTGACGGTGGCCTGCCAGCCGTAGGCGACGCCGATGCAGCCGACGGCTCGTCCGTCGAAGTAGGGGCGGGAGTCGCCGCGCAGGTCCTCGACGTAGTCGAGGGCGTTCTTGACCAGGCCGGACACCGTTCCGTGGTAGCCGGGCGAGGAGATCAGCACTCCGTCGGCGCCGCGCAGCGCTTCGACCAGTTCGGTGGCCAGCGGGGAGCGGTCGGTCACGTGCGGGTCGTAGAACGGCAGGGCCAGGTCGGCACCGGTGATCGCCCGGACCTTCGCCCCCGACTCCCTGGCGCCCTCCAGCGCGGTGTGCAGCACGCGCTCGGACTGCGAGTCGGGGCGGACCGAGCCACCGATCCCCACCACGGTCACCGTCATGTGCCGATCCTTTCACCCGAACCTGGGAACTGTCGCCCCCGATGTGCCTCTGCGGGTCACGCTAGAACCTCCAGTCCGCTGGAGGTCAAGATCGGCGAGCTGACGCCGATAATTGGCTACTTGCGGGTAACCTACTAGCCGTCCATCACCTTCGCGGGAAGGTCACGCCCATGCCCAACGTCATCGAAGCGCTGCAACCGACGCTCGAAGGCGCCGCGATGCGCGCCGTTTTCGCACTGCCCCAGCCCATTCGCCGCCTCATCGCGGGGGCGCCGATCCGGATCGACGGACAGGAACTCGCGCTCGACGCGCAGCTGCTGCTCAAGCTGCAGAGGCTGACCGGCCAGACCGGGCTGGCCGCCTCGACGGCCGAGAAGGCCCGCGCCGGCATGGCGCACGCGACGAAGATCACCTCAGCGGCTCCGCTGGGCGGCGTGGTCGTCGCCGAACGGACCATCCCGACCGACAACGGCGACCTGCCCGCGCGGCTCTACCGGCCCCAGGACCTCACCGAAACGGGTCCGCTGCTGGTCTACTACCACGGCGGCGGCTGGGTCATCGGCGACCTCGACAGCCACGACGACCTGTGCCGATTCCTCGCCAGGCACACGGGGATCCGGGTGCTGTCGGTGGACTACCGGCTGGCCCCGGAGTACCCGTTCCCCGCCGCGCTGGACGACGCGCTGGCGGCCTACCACTACGCCGTGAACAACGCCGCGGACCTCGGCTCCTCCAGCGACGCGATCGCCGTCGGCGGCGACTCGGCGGGCGGCAACCTCGCCGCCGCGGTCTCGCTGCAGACGACCCGATCGGGTGAGCAGAAGCCGGTGCTGCAGGTGCTGCTCTACCCGGCTGTGGACGCGACCCGGCGGCGCCGCTCGCGGGAGCTGTTCGGCAACGGATTCCTGCTCACCGACCACGACATGACCTGGTTCATGGACCAGTACTCGCCCGTCGAGTCCGAGCGCGGCGACCCGAGGCTGTCGGTCCTGCTGGCCGACGACCTCACCGAGCTGCCCACGGCCTACGTCGTGACCTCGGGGTTCGACCCGCTGCGCGATGAGGGCGAGGCGTACGCCAAGGCGCTGTCCGACGCCGGTGTGCCGGTGGTGGCGCGGCGCTTCCCGGACCTCATCCACGGGTTCGCCAACATCCGCCCGGTGGGTCAACGCTTCGAGGAAGCGCTCTTCGAGATCGTCGGCACGGTCCGAGCGGCGCTGGACCTGCACAAGGTCTGATCTGGGGTACACCTCGCCGCCGCGGGGCGGTTGTGGTCCGAACCGTCCATGATCGACGTCTGATGTGTCAGGTCAGCTCGGACCAGAACCGCCCCCTGGTGAACGCTCCACCCAGCGGGGGTCACTCGGGGTCGGCGAGGAGCTCTCGGAGGCGGGTGAGGAGTTCTTCGCGGTTCGCCGAACCCAGCCGCTGCTTGATCCGGCTGATGTGGTGCTCGACCGTCTTGGCCGAGATGAACAGGCGCTTGCCGACCTGCTTGTAGGTCAGGCCCGCGACCACCAGTTCGGCCACTTCCTTCTCCCGCTCGGAGAGCAGTTCCGAATCGGCGCCGCCGGCGTTCACCGCCCGGGGGCGCGGCGGCTTGCCCTGCAGGGCGCGGGCGCACTCCAGGAGCGCGAGCATGGCGCGGCGGTCGTGCGTGCGGATGGCGGCCTGCCCGGCGAGACGGGCGCCGTCCCAGGCCAGACCCGCGCCGTGCAGGCCGCGGGCGATGCGTTCGACCTCGTCCTGATCGACCTCGCCACCGAGGACCCGCAGCCACATCCGGGCGGCCTCGGCCATCGCGGCGGCCAGCGCGTTGTGGTGCGCGAGAGCGTCGAGCTGGTCGGCGAAGCGGCCTGCGGAGTCGTTCTCCTCCAGGACGATGGCCGCCTGCAACCGCTTCCACAGCAGCATCGACGTCCACAGCGGAGGGTTGCCGAGCCGCTCCAGCAGCGCTTCGGCCTCGTTCAGGTACGGGGTGATCCACTCCTGGTCGCGCAACCGGGCCGCGGCCACCACCAGCTCGCCCAGCGGCAGCAGCGAGAACAGGTCCACCGAGTGCTCCGCGGCGACCTGCCTGGCCTGCGCGCGAGCGGTGGCCAGGGCGGTCATGTCGTTGTCCCGGCTGGCGATCCCGGCCTCGATCGCGGTGGCCATCAGCCGGTCGCGGGCCGCCATCTCGCTCGCTTCGGGGAGCTTCGCGCGCGCGGTGACCGTGTCGCCCTTGACCAGCGGCAACCAGGCCGCGAGCAGCCGGTGCCGGTTGTGCAGCAGGGCACCTCCAGCTCCGGTCTCCACCGCGCGGTCCAGCGTGGACTGCGCGACGTCGAGCTCACCGCAGTGCAGCGCGACCAGCGCGGCCACCGCCGCCGGGGTGTCGGGCACGAACACACCGCGTCCCAGCGGTTCGGACAGCGAGGCCGCGCGCACCAGCGTGGACAGGGCGGTCGTGGCCGATCCGACGACGGATTCGCGCACGCCCGCGGCCATCTGGGCTGCCGCACCGGTCATCGAGGTCGGCGGTCCCGCGTCGTCGCCGGTCTTGAGCAGCTCTTCGGCATCGGTCAGCCGGCCCGCGCCGATCAGACCGACGGCCGCGAACGCCCTGTCCCCCGGCCAGCGCAGCTTCGCCGCGGACCAGCGGCACAGCTCCGCCGAGCGCTCCAGCAGCCCGCGGTGCGCCAGCACGCCCGCCGCGACCTGGACGCCCAGTTCCCGGTCCGGCGCGTTCTCGTCGACGATCACCCGGTCGGCCAGCCGCAGCGCCTCGTCGAGGTTCCCGGCCACGGCGGCCGCCCGAGCCTGGCGCGCGACCACCGAGCCCGCGGGCACACCGGCCGACACCGCGGCGGCGAGCATCCGCCCGGCCAGGTGCGGGGCGACCTGCACGGCCTCCTCGCCGGCGCGCTCGAAGGCCGTTGCCAGCGTCGCTTCCGGCAGCAGCGCCATCGGCGCCTCCAGCAGCGGCGCGACCAGCGGCAGCACCGGTCCGCCCCGGGAGAGCTGGAGTTCCACCAGTTTTCGCGTGATGCGCAGCCGGAGGTCCCACGACGTCAACCTCAGGACCGCGGCGCGCACGATCGGCAGCAGCACGTCCTCGGAGCCGAGCATCGCGCCGGAGCGCATGGCCGACACCACGGCACCGACCGTCGAGCTGTCGGTGCCGACCACGACGGCGAGCAGGTCGGGGTGCGGGGTGGCGCCGACGGCCATCGCCGTCGCGCACCCCCAGCCGACCTCGCCGAGCTGGTCCAGGTCGTGCTGGAAGTGGTCGAGCGCGCGGGCGGGCAGCTCGACGCGTCCGGGCACGGCCTCGGCCAGCAGCCGGGAGACGTAGCGAGGGACACCGCCGGTCTGCGTCTGCACCCAACCGACCCAGTCCAGCGCGCTGCCCGCGGTCCGCTCGGCGATCTCGTCCAGCCCGAGGGTCGCGAGCAGCACGGGAGCGCCGAGTTCGGCGATCAGCTCACCCAGCGCCGCGCTGCGCGGACCGGGCCGGTAGGCGACCAGCAGCCGGATACCAGGCCGGCGGGCGATCTCGCTGAGCCGCAGCAGCATTTCGTCGTCGAGCCGGTGCGCGTCGTCGACGAGCAGCGCGCCGTGCTCGGCGCGGTCGAGGTCCCGGACGCCGAGCACCGGCACGTCGGCCTCGCGGTAGGTGGCGGCGATGGTGTCGAGCAGCGTGGTCTTGCCGAACCCACCTGCGCCCTGGATTCCGGCCACGATCGGCGAGCCCGGGGAGGCCTCGATGGCCGACCGCAATCCGGCCGCGTGCCCGTCCGGGACCAGGGCGGCGCGGGATGTCGTCGGGTGATTCACGCCTGCCTTCCTTGTCGTCCGGTCACCTGGGTCCTGCGGTCCTGATCAGTTGGCTGACGGTGGTGGGGGTCGATTCAGTTGCGCGGTATGCCGTTCCGTTAACGAAATAGCGATCACGGAGCTACTTGACGAGATCCATCACACCGGTGATCGAGTGGTCCTTGGTCATGAAGGTGATCACGACGCCCACGGCGATCAGCAGTGCCGCGATCACGAGCTTGATGATCTTCATGCGCTTCGCCCGCGCTTCGTCGGGGGGCTCGATCGGCATCGGCTCGACGTCGATCGGCGGGCGTTCGACGGGTTCGGGCTCGTCGTCGACGTCGTCGTCGGTGTCGAAGCCCTCGATGCGCATCAGCACGCTCGTCTCGGCGACCGAACTCCGGTCGGTGTCGGTGGACAGCACCTGCTGCGCCGCCAGCGCGGCTCCGCCGGCCGCGGTGAGCTCCGGGGCCACGTCGACCAGCGGCGGGGTCTGCAACCGCTCGGCGACCAGCTGCTTGAGCATCGGGGTGCGCGCGGTCCCGCCCGCCAGCACCACCGTCTCGACGTCGTCGGGGCGCAACGACGCCGACTGCACGGCCTGCGAGATCAGCTCCGGCACCCGCTCCAGGTGCGGGCGCGCCAACTGCTCGTAGCGGGCGCGGGAGATGCCGAACTCGGTGCGCACGCCGGGCAGGTCGACCCACATCGACACACCGGCCTGGTGCGACAGGGCCTCCTTGGCCCGCACGCACTCGCCGCGCAGCTTGGCCAGCGCCGCCCGGTGGTTGACGTCGGAGGGGTCGAGCTCGCCGATCTGCGCCGGGAACTGCTCGCCGACCAGCTCGAACAGCGCGTCGTCGAGGTCCTGGCCGGAGGGGTGGTCGGTGCTCAGCGGCGAGCCGACGACCTCGAAGGTGGGGTGGCGGCGGCGCAGCACGGTGGCGTCGAAGCCGCTGCCGCCGACGTTGGCGACCACGAGCGGATGCTGTTCGTCCACCCGCTGCTTGCTCGCGTAGTCGAGGGCCACGGCGATCGGCTCGGGGATCAAGGTGACCTCGGTGATCCCGAGCTGGGCCAGCGCCTGCTGCACCAGGTGCACCCGGTGCGGGCCCCAGCTGGAGCTGTGGGCCACGGCGATGTGCTCGGGCGGGTGCCCCTGCCGCTGGGTGACCGCGTCGGAGACCCACTCGATCATCGCGGCGACCAGGCGCTGCGCCGGGACGAACTCGCTGCCGACCACCAGCGGCAGGTCGTCGCCGAGCCTGCTGGTGAAGCCGCGGGCGACCCACTCGTGGTGGCTGATCTCCTGGCGGGCAGCGGCCTCCCCGGCCACGAAAGATCCGTCCTGGACCTTGCACAGCACCGTCGGCACCACAGGGCCGCTGGTCGCCAAGGGCACGGGAACGGTCGCCGTCCAGCGGCCACCGTCGCGCCTGGCCGTGGCGGCGGTCGTCACCGTCGCGCCCAGGTGAACGCCCAGGACGTAAGGCATGCAATCCCTTCGTGTCACCGACTCGCGTGTGCCTGTCAGGTTCCCCGATCGAGGGTCTTGCGCGCGGCCGGGGTGCCCACAATTTAGCGGCATTCGATTACGGAGCGGGTCAGGACTCCCCTAGTTACCCCCCAACGGACTACCTAACCGATCCCCTAATAGAGATCTCGATAACTAGGAGTCGTACCCGATGGCTGGGGGGAGCCCCGTCCCTACTGTGATCAACACAGGAGTGAGGGAACGGCACGACCTCACTCGGTCCACCTAGCCGAGTACCGCTGAGCATCGGGAGGTCCGACGATGACGAACCCTCAGCACGCCTTTGGTCAGGCCGAGTCCCCCATCTCCGACCCCGGGACGCACTCCAACTCCGGCCTGTCCGCGGAACCGACGCTGCACGAGTTCCTCACGCGCCTCGTCAGCGATCCGGCCGCACGGTCGGCCTTCGACGCTGATCCGCAAGCCACGCTGGATCAGGTCGGACTCGGGGAAATGAGCGCGACAGACGTGCTGCAAGCCACGTCGCTGGTCCTCGACTACGCGCCGGTCGAGGTGGTCAACGCGTACGACCGCTCGCTTTCGAGCAGCGTCGAGAAGTTCGCCGCGAGCAACCAGCATGTCGCGATCAGCGAACTGCATCCCGCACATCCACACGAGCAGGAAGAACTCAGCATGCTGCAGAACACCCCCTCTGACGACTTCGGCCCCGGCGGCGACGTCGACGCTCAGATGCCCGCCCCGGCCCCCGCGCCGAGCGGCGAGACCAACGTTGACATCGAGCACACCGACGTCGACTCGCACAACGTCGTCAACGTGCACGACGTGCTCTCGGGCAACCAGATCCTGTCGGGCAACGCCGTCAACATCGGTGACAACCTCGACCTGTCCTCCACCGTCGGTTCGGTCACCAGCACCGCGACCCACATGTTCGACAGCTCGCTGAACGTCGCGTCGGCCGCCGGTTCGCTGGTGCACGGCGACGTCACCAACGTGGTCGGCAACGTGGCCACGGGCGACGTCACCGACGTGGTCACCAACGCCCCGGTCGTGGGCGACGTGGCCTCCAACGTCACCCAGGTCGCGGGCGACGCCCCGGTCGTGGGCGACGTCGTCGGCTCGGTCGCCTCGGGCGACATCACCGGTGTTGCCGGTGACCTGACCTCCACCGTCTCCGAGGCCCCCGTCGTGGGCGACGTCGTCGGCAACGTCACCTCGGGCGACGTGACCGGCATCGCCGGTGACCTGACCTCCACCCTCTCCGAGGCCCCCGTCGTGGGCGACGTGGCCTCCAACGTCACCCAGGTCGCGGGCGACGCCCCGGTCGTGGGCGACGTCGTCGGCTCGGTCGCCTCGGGCGACATCACCGGTGTTGCCGGTGACCTGACCTCCACCGTCTCCGAGGCCCCGGTCGTCGGCGACGTCGTCGGCTCGGTCACCTCGGGCGACGTGACCGGCATCGCCGGCAACCTGAGCGACACCGCCGCCGGCCTGCCGGTCGTGGGCGACCTGGCCGGCGCCGCTGCTGGCGTCCCGGTCGTGGGCGACCTGGCCGGTGCCGTCACCGGCGCCGCCGAGAGCGGCGACCCGCTGGGCGTCGTGGCCGGCGTCCCGGTCGTGGGCGACATCGCCTCCACCGCCACCAGCACCGTCGGCTCCGTGCCGGTCGTCGGCGACGCCGTCTCCGACGTGACCTCGGGCGACGTGACCGGTGTGGCCGGCACGCTGACCGACGCCGGCGCGAACGTGCCGGTCGTGGGCGACGCCCTCGGCGACGTGACCTCGGGTGACGTCACCGGCGCCGTCTCCAACGTCCCGGTCGCCGGCGAGGTCGCCGACACCGCCACCGGCGCGCTGAGCAGCGTCCCGGTCGTGGGCGACGTTGCCGGGGGTGCCGCTGGCGGCAACCTGGTCAACAACGTCCCGGTCGGCCCGGAGGCCCTCGGCGACGTGACCGGCACGGTCACCGACGCGGTTGCCAACGTCCCGGTCGCCGGCGACCTCGCCAGCTCCGTGACCGACACCGTTGCCGGTGGCGACGTCACCGCGCTGCCGGTCGACGACCTGTCCTCCGCGCTGCCCACCGACGCGCTGCCGGTCGAGGACGTCACCTCGGCGCTGCCGCTGGACGCCGCTCCGCTGGCCCCGGTCGGCGACGTGGCCTCGCACCTGCCGGCCCCGAGCGACCTGCCGGTCGCGGGCCCGATCGTCGGCGAGCCGCTGGAGGGCCTTACCGGTACCGCCACGGAGGCGCTGCCGCTGGACGGCCTGCTCTGATCGCTCTCCGCGACTGAGTCGTGAAGATGCCGGGATCCGCTCCCTGAGTGGATCCCGGCATTTTTCACATTTCGGAAATTTCTCGCGCCTCACCAACACGGCGAGTGCGCGATAACGATGTGAGTTCAACCGATTGGGTTTCTCTAACCGCCGCGGCACGACACAATGGCCGCCGTGATCGAGACGGCGTTGGTGGAACTGATCGATCGCGCTACTGCCGAGTGCGCCGAGCAGCAGCGCGCCGATCTGCATGGCCGCCTGCGCCAGATCAGAACCAGAGTCCTCGACCCGACCCAGCTCGTGCTGGTCGTCGGAGAGTCGAAGCAGGGAAAGTCCGCGCTGGTCAACGCCATCGTGAACGCTCCCGTGTGCCCGTCCGGCGACGACGTCACCACGACCGTGCCGACCCTGGTGCGCTACGCCGACGAACCGACCGCGCTGCTCATCGAGCAGGAACCCGCGCGCGGACCGATCGCGCTCGACCGCACCCCGGTCCCGATCGACCAGGTCCGCGAGCACATGGAGCGCGCCGTCGCGAACGGCCGTCCGGTGACCCGTGGTGAGATCGGCATCCCCCGAGCGGTGCTGCAGAACGGTCTGGCGCTGATGGACACCCCGGGTGTGGGGAGCGTCTCATCTTTTCTCACCAGCACAACACTCTCCGTGGTCGCCGAAGCCGACGCGCTGCTGATGGTGTCCGATTCGACCCAGGAGCTGACCACCAACGAGCTCGCGTTCCTCAAGCAGGCCACCGCGCTGTGCCCGAACATCGCGCTGGTGATGCCCAAGATCGACCGGACCCCGCACTGGCGGAAGGTCCTGGAGGTCAACCGGAAGCACCTGAGCAACGCGGGCGTCTCGGCGAAGCTGTTCCCGGTCTCGGCAGACATCCGGATGCGCGCCATGCAGTCGCGCAACACCAACCTCAACGCCGAGTCGGGATTCCCGCAGCTGCTGGAGTTCCTGCAGACCGAACTCGCCGGCCAGCACGAGCAGTTCACGCGAAGGCTGGTGGCGCACAACGTGTCCGAGGCGCTGACCCAGATCAACGACTCGCTGCGCGCCGAGCTCGCCGCGCAGAACCCGCGCACCGCCGCCGAAACGCTGGTCGAGCTGGAGACCGCGCAGCGCCGTGCCGAGGACCTGCGCCGCATCTCGCAGCACTGGCAGAAGACGCTCAACGACGGCATCTCCGAGCTGTTCACCGACATCGAGTACGACTTCCGGGAACGCACCTGGGCGGTGCTGCACGAGGTCAACGAGATCTTCGAGGTCGCCGACCCGCTGATGATCTGGGACGACTTCATCCGGTGGATGCAGGCCCGGCTCACCGATGCGATCAGCGAGACCTTCGGCTGGCTGGAGCAGCGCCAGCAGCGGCTCGCCGAGATGGTCGCGGAGCAGATGCCGCCGCAGCAGCTCAGCCGCCCGCCCGAGCTGAACCCGGTGCTGGCACCGGACCCGCTCGACGAGGTCCCCGGCCCGAAGCTGCCGACCGGCGCCGACTACAAGAACTCCGACAAGGTCCTCACCGGTCTGCGCGGTTCCTACGGCGGCGTGCTGATGTTCGGCCTGATCACCACGATGGCCGGGCTGCCGCTGATGAACGTCGTGTCGATCTCGGCCGGTGTGCTGCTGGGCTCCAAGAGCCTCAAGGAAGAGAAGGACATGCGGTTGCGCCGCCGCCAGACCGAGGCCAAGAGCAACGTGCAGCGGCACATCGAGCAGGTGATCTTCCAGGTCAACAAGGACTCGAAGGACACGATCCGCGCGATCCACAAGGCGCTGCACAAGCACTTCACCCGGATCACCGAGGACGCCCAGATGGAGATCAGCCAGTCCATCCAGGCGATCAAGCGCTCCGCCGAGCGCAGCGCGGTGGACCGCGACCAGCGGGCGCGGGAGATCAAGCAGAAGCTCGAGGAGATCACCGTGCTTCGCCGACGGGTCACCCAGCTCACGCAGAACCGGATCACCGCCGCATGAGCACCGAGGCGCTGCTGGAGCGGGCCAAGGGCCTGCTGATGCGGACGATGACGTTCTACCGCGACGACCCGCGCACGTCGACGTGGCTGCGCGACCGCCTGGAACGGCTCGACCAACCGCTGCGGATCGCGGTCAGCGGGCGGGTGAAGTCGGGCAAGTCGACGCTGATCAACGCGCTGATCGGAACCGACCTGGCGCCCACCGACGCCGAGGAGCGCACCCAGGTCACGACCTTCTACCAGTACGGGCCGGAACCGAAGATCCTGGTGCACACCCCGCACGGCGCGGTGCAGAACGTTCCGGTGTCCACACTGGACTCGGCGACGATCCGGGATCTGCAGCACTGGCGCCCGGACGAGGTCTCCCGGCTGGTCATCGAATCCCCGACACCGGGCCTGCAGGCCATCACGCTGATCGAGACGCCCGGTGTCGCCTCGGCGGCCGTGCAGGAGACCGGCCGCTCCGCGCTCGCGCAGATCCTCTCCGAGTCCGACGCGGTGCTCTACCTGACCCGCTACCCGCGCCAGACCGACCTGCAGTTCCTGCAGTCGGTCAACGAGCTGCAGACCGCGCGCTGCGTCCCGATCAACACCATCGTCGCGTTCTCCCGCGCCGACGAGACCGGCGACGGCGGCGCCGACGCGCTGGCCGCCGCCGAGCGGATCGCCGACCGCTACCGCGCCGACCCGACGCTGAGCGCGTTCGCCCAGCACTTCATCCCGGTCGTCGGCCTGCTCGGGCAGGCGTCGTCGACGATGACCGAGGACGACTTCAAGATCCTCGCCTACCTGGCGCGGCTCTCCGACACCGACCGGGACACGCTGCTGCTGTCGGCGGAGCGGTTCGTCAAGGCGGGCTTGGAGGCCGTGCCGTCGGAGATCCGGCAGCGGCTGCTGGAGCGCTTCGGCCACTACGGCATCGCGCGCTCGCTGGACCTTCTGCGCGGCGGGGTCGGCACTGCCCAGCAGCTGCAGCAGGAACTGCTGGAGACCAGCGGTCTCACGACCCTGCAGGAGACGCTGCACTCGCAGTTCGTGGAACGCCAGGACGCGCTGCGGGCGCGATCCGCGCTGCTGGCGGTGGACATGGTGCTGCGCGCCAACCCGCGACCCGGGGTGCAGCAGCTGCTCGGCGAGTTCGAGCGGGTGCTCACCAACGCCCACGAGTGGAACGAGCTGCGCGTTCTGTCCGCATTGGACGCCGGGCAGATCCGGTTCGCCCGCCCGCTGCAGGCCGAGGCCAAGCGGCTGCTCGGAGCCTCCGGGCACTCACCGCACGCACGGCTCGGCCTGGACGAGACGGCGATGGTCGCCGACGTCGCCGACGAGGCCACCGCCACGCTCTCCCGCTGGCGCGAGCAGGCCGTCAACCCGATGCTCGACCGCGCCCACCGCGACGCCGTCCGCACCGTCCTGCGCAGCGCGGAACGCGTGATCCTGCACCAGATCCAGACCCAGGGGAACCCGCAGCAGGCGGCCCAGGCCCAAGCCCAGCAACAAGCCCGCGCCGCCCAGGCGCAGGCGCAGGCCGAGCGTGCCCGGCAAGCGGCCGAGGCCGAGCAGGCCAGGCGCGCAGCGGAAGCCGAGCAGGCCCGCCAGGCAGCCGAAGCGGAGCAGGCCAGGCAAGCCGCCGAAGCCGAGCAGGCCAGGCAAGCCGCGGAGGCGGAACGAGCCCGTCAGGCCGCCGAAGCCGAGCGCGCCCGCCAAGTCGCTGAAGCCGAGCAGGCCCGCCAGGCCGAGCAGGCCCGCCAGGCCGCGGAGGCGGAGCAGGCCCGCCAGGCCGCCGAAGCGGAACGAGCCCGCCAGGAGCAGGCCGCCGCCCACACCCGCCAGGGCGAGGGGTCGACCTCGGCACGCAGCACGGACACCCCCGGGAAGACCCCGGCGACCCAGTTCCTGCAGCAGAACGACCACCCCACCGGACGCCGAGCGCTCCGCGAGGTCGGCACCAGCACGGGCCGCCGACGCCGCGCCGAGCCGGAGCAGGCCGAATCCCGCACCCGTTCCGCGGTCAGCCAGCCCACCGGCAGCCACGCCAAGCCGGACCCGGACGAGCCCTCCCACTACGTCGACCCAACCCCCTCGGGCCGCCACTCCCGAGGCTGATCCCTCAAGACCGGGCCGGGGGTCCGAAGTCAGAGGGACAGGTCGCGGAGGGTTTGGTGGAGCTGGTCGATGAGGGGTCGGCGGCGGGCCAGCAGGTCCGCCGCGGCCGGATCCGGGGCGACCCGGGATTCGACGGCGACGAGCTCCGCGGCGTGGGCCAGGGAGTCGATCTCGCCCAGAGCTCGCCAGGCCAGCAGGACCGCGCCCAGACCCGAGCCCCCGCTGCCCTCGGCGAGGTCGAGGTTCATGTTCAGGGCTGAGGCGATGGTCTCGGCCCAGATGCGGCTGCGGAAACCCCCGCCGGTGGCGCGCACCGCGCGGACCTCGGCGCCGGATTCGGTGACCGCGTCGCGGACCAGGGCGAGCTGCTGGGCGACGCCCTCGATCACGGCGCGGGTCATCTCGGCGCGGCCGTGCGAGCGGCGCAGACCGAGGAAGGCCCCGGTCAGGCCCGGTTCCCACCAGGGCGCGCGCTCGCCGAGCAGGTACGGCAGGGCCATCAGCCCGTCGGCCCCGGCCGGGACCTGGGCGGCCTCGTCGAGCAGGTCGGCGACGTCCACGCCGAACGCCTCCGCGGCCCACTGGCCGGCGACGCCGCCGTTGCTCACCGCCCCGCCGATCACCCACAGGCCGTCGGCGATCGCGTAGCTGAAGGTGCGGCAGCGGTCGTCCACGCCCGGCTTGTCCCGGGTCACCCGCAGCGCGCCGCTGGTGCCCAGCGACAGCGCCGCCACGCCGGGGGCCACCGCGCCCACACCGAGGTTGGCCAGTGGCCCGTCACCGCCGCCGAGCACGACCGGCAACCCGGCCGGGAGTCCGACGGCCTCGGCCACCTGCGGCGCGAGCGGGACCGAGGCGGTCGGCTCGCGGAGTTCGGGCAGCTGCTCGGCGCGGATGCCCGCGACCTCCAGCGCGGGCTCGTGCCAGGTCAGCGAGTGCATGTCCTGCAGGCCGCTGCCGGAGCTCAGCGAGTGTTCGGTGACGAACTCGCCGGTGAAGGCGGTGACCACGAAATCCTTGAGCGCGCACCAGCGTTCGACCTCGCCGATGGCGGCTCCGCCCGAGGTCAGCCAGGCCAGCTTCACCATGACCGACTGCGTGTGCACGGGCGTTCCGGTCGCCCGGTGCAGCGCCGAGGACGTCTCCGGCTCAGCGCGCAGCCGCGCGGCGACGTCGGCGGCCCGCGTGTCGGCCCAGTTGAACGCGCGCGTGGCGGGTTCACCTCGGGAATCCAGCCCGACCAGGGTGTGCATCGCGCTGCTGAACGACAGCCCGGCGACCTCGTGACCCTGCTCCCGGGCCCACGCCACGCAGTCGGTCAGCGCCTCGATCGCGGCCCGCAGCACCTCCGCGGCGTCCTGGGTGGCCTCACCCGACTCGTCGGTGCGCAGCGGATAGCCGCGCTCGGTGGTGTGCAGCACCCGCGCATCGGTGCCTGCGGCGACGACCTTGGTGGCAGTGGTGCCGAGATCGACACCCAGAACGACCGGGACAGAGCTCATGCCACGAACCTATCCGCCCGGATGGCACCCGCTCGGCCCAGGCGGCGTGCCCAGGATCACTCCCGCTTCGGCACGATCCGCGTGCCCAGCGCATCGAGATCGATCCGCAGGTCGAACGGCTCCCCGGTCATGAACACACCGGTGCCGTTGAAGTCCTCCTCGTAGACGCCGTCCACCAGGCGATGCGCAGCGAGCCTCGGCTGGTCCGTGATGTCGAGAACCCAGTAGAAGGGAATCCCCGCCTCGGCGTACTCGGATCGTTTGACCAGGTTGTCCACGCGCCGCGAACCGGGAGACAGCACCTCGACGGCGAGCGCGACGTCCTGCGCGTGGAACCGCGTCGGCCGTTCCAGGATCCGATCCAATCCCAGCACGATCACGTCAGGAACCCGGACCGTGGGCGGGTAAGTGCGGGTGATCACGACCTCCGGCTCGCTGATCACCGCCCAGCCTTCCGGCAGGATCCTGTCCGAGCGCAGCGGAGAGCCGAGTGAGGACGAACTGGTGGAAACCAGCGGCTTTCGGGGTCCCTTGGAGGACGCCTTCCTGGAGCTCGTAGCGCCGCGAGTTGTCCTCGGGGAGTTCGTCGAACTCCCCGAGGTCATCAGGTGGTCGGGCCAGGTCATCACGGACATGCCTCCACCAATAGCCGCGCCGATCACGCGCTCCAAGCTCCAAGCTCCACGAAGGACAAACGCACGTTCGAGTGGTTCTTGAATCCACCGCAATGGAAGCAATAAGGGCGCCCACCCCCTGTGGCCAGGAGGAAGGCGCCCTTGTCGTGCCGGTGATCAGGTCACTTGGCGAGGGTTTCGGCGATCTCGTAGGTGTTGAGGGCCGCACCCTTGCGGAGGTTGTCGCCGCAGACGAAGAAGTCCAGCGTGTTCGGGAAGTCCAGCGCCTGGCGGACGCGGCCGACGTGGGTCGGGTCGCCGCCGACGACGGCCGCCGGGGTCGGGAACACGCCGTTGTCGTGGTCGTCGTCCAGCACGATCGTCGGCTGGTCGGAGAAGAGCTTGTGCGCCTGCTCCACCGACACCTCGCGCTCGAAGGTGGCGTGCACCGCCAGCGAGTGCGTGGTCAGCACCGGGACGCGGACGCAGGTCGCGGAGACCTTGAGCTCCGGGATCCCCAGGATCTTGCGGGACTCGTTGCGGACCTTGAGCTCCTCGGAGGTCCAGCCGTCGTCCTTGCGGGAACCCGCCCACGGGACCACGTTGAGCGCCAGCGGCGCCTTGAACGGGGTCTCGGCGGACAGACCGGCCGCGGCCAGGGCGTCGGCGACGTCACCGGCGCGGACGCCGAGTTGCTTGCCCGCCACCGCCTCCAGCTCCGCGTAGAGGCGGTCGATGCCGTCCTGACCAGCACCGGAAGCGGCCTGGTAGGAGGAGACGACCAGTTCGCGCAGACCGAACTCGCGGTGCAGCGCGCCCAGCGCCGCCATCATCGACAGCGTCGTGCAGTTCGGGTTGGCGATGATGCCCTTGGGGCGCTCGTGCACCTTCTCCGGGTTGACCTCGGGCACCACCAGCGGCACCTCGGGGTCCATCCGGAAGGCGCCCGAGTTGTCGACCGCGACGGCGCCGCGCGAGGCGGCCACCGGGGCCCACTCGGCGGAGATCTCGTCCGGCACGTCGAACAGCGCGATGTCCACGCCGTCGAACGCCTCGGGGGCCAGCGCGACCACGGTGTTGTCCTCGCCGCGCACGGTGATCTTCTTGCCCGCCGAGCGCTGCGACGCGATCAGCCGGATCTCGCCCCACGGCACCGAGTCGCGGTTGTTGATGATGTCGATCATGACCGTGCCGACGGCACCGGTGGCGCCGACGATGGCCAAGGTGGGACCCACCTGTGCGGAACTCATCAGCGACCACTCCCCGCGTACACGACCGCTTCCTCGTCGCCACCGAGCTCGAAGGCCGCGTGCAGGGCCTGCACGGCGGTGTCGAGCTGGGTGTCCTGGATCAGCACCGAGATGCGGATCTCCGAGGTGTTGATGATGTCGATGTTGACGCCCGCGTTGGACAGCGCCTCGCAGAACGTGGCCGTCACGCCCGGGTGCGAGCGCATGCCCGCGCCGACCAGCGAGACCTTGCCGACCTGGTCGTCGTAGACGACCTCCTCGAAGCCGACCTCACCGGAGATCTTCTCCAGCTCCGCCACCGCGACCGCACCGTTGCTGCGGGCCACCGTGAAGGTGATGTCGGTCTTGGCGGACGCGATGCCGGAGACGTTCTGCAGCACCATGTCGATGTCGATCTCGGCGTCGGCGACCACGCGGAAGATGCGGCCCGCGACGCCCGGGTTGTCCGGCACACCGCGCACGGTGACCTTGGCCTCCGACCGGTCGTGCGAGACGCCGGTGATCATCGCCTGTTCCACGGAAAGGTCCTCCACTGAACCGGACACTGTCGTGCCGGGCTTGGGCGAGTAAGACGAGCGGACGTGCAGCGGCACGCCGTAGCGGCGGGCGTACTCCACCGCGCGCAGGTGCAGCACCTTCGCGCCGGTCGCCGCCATCTCCAGCATCTCCTCGTAGGTGATGTGGTCGAGGTGCTTCGCGTCGGGCACGATGCGCGGATCGGCCGTGTAGACGCCGTCCACGTCGGTGTAGATCTCGCACACGTCGGCGTTCATGGCGGCCGCCACCGCGACCGCGGTGGTGTCCGAGCCGCCACGACCGAGCGTGGTGATGTCCTTGGTGTCCTGCGAAACGCCCTGGAACCCGGCGACGAGCGCGACCTGTCCCTCGGCCAGCGCCTCCTGGACGCGGCCCGGCGTGACGTCGACGATCCGCGCGTTCTGGTGCGCCGAGGTGGTGATCATGCCGGCCTGCGAGCCGGTGAACGACTGGGCTTCCACGCCGAGCGACTCGACGGCCATCGCGACCAGCGCGTTGGAGATCCGCTCCCCCGCGGTCAGCAGCATGTCGAGTTCCCGCTCCGGCGGTGCCGGGTTGACCTGTTTGGCGAGGTCGAGCAGCTCGTCAGTGGTGTCACCCATCGCGGAGCAGACGACCACGACGTCGTTGCCCGCTTTGCGGGTCTCGACGATGCGTTCGGCGACCCGTTTGATGCGATCAGCACTCTCGAGTGAGGAACCGCCGTACTTCTGGACGACGAGCGCCACGTGAAACAAACCTCCTCGACCGCTGCGGCCGTCCCGGGCACGGGTTGTCCCCGTGCTGACACCGGGTGGACGAAGAGCAGTGGGACATCCCCGGTGGGATGCGCCCTCCGCCCCGCGACCGGCGGGAGACAGCGTCGGTCGATCACGACCGAAACGGCCTTCTACCAGGTCGCTCCGCTGCCGGACTAGCCTACCGACCACCGGGGGTGAACCCCAATCACGAACGTCACGTCTACCCTGTTGGACGCGATTGTCGACAAGAGCGGAGCGTAGGGTTGTCCACCACGCAGGGCGCGCTGGAACCACCCCTGGGGGATACCGGAAACACTGCGGCTACGCAGCGGAAACAGCAGGCGTCGCGAGTGAGCGGCGGCACGCGACCGGGCACACCGCAGCAGCGCCGGATGATCATCGCGCTGACCCCGGCTGTGGTCTACCTCGCAATTCGGCTGGTGGGACTGCTCTTACTAGCTTGGCTCTCCGCAGTCAACGACGAATCCCTGCTGGACAACCTCAACGCCTGGGACGGGCAGTGGTACACCGAGATCGCCGCCCACGGCTACGGCGGCGTGAACGGGAGCATGGTCGACGGCTTCGGGAACCGGTACCCCGAAACCCCGCTGGCGTTCTTCCCCGGTTACCCGCTGCTGATCATGGCGATCGCGCTGGTCCCGGGCGTGAGCACGATCGGCGCTGCGATCACCGCGAGCCTGGTCTGCGGCGTCGTCGCCGCCTACGGCCTGGCGCGGCTGGGCGAACGGCTCGGCGGCACCCGCCGGGTCGGGCTGCTGCTGGTGGTGCTGTTCGCCGCCGCGCCCATGTCGGTGGTGCTGTCGATGGCCTACTCGGAGGCGCTGTTCTGCGCGCTGTCGATCTGGGCGCTGATCGGCGTGATCGAGCGCAACTGGCCGCTGGCCGGGCTGTGCTGCGCGGCGGCCGGCCTGATCCGGCCGACCGCCGCCGCCCTGGTCGGGGTGATCGGGCTGGCCGCGGTGATCGCGATCGTCCAGCGTCGGGACTCCTGGCGGCCGTGGCTGGCCGTGCTGCTCGCACCGCTGGGCATGATCGCCTACATCGGCTGGGTGGGGTTGCAGACCGGCAAGATCAACGGCTACTTCGAGCTGCAGGCCCGCGGCTGGTCGTCGGCGTTCGACGGAGGGGCGAAGACCGCGCAGTTCGTGGTCGAGGCGCTGACCGAGGACAAGTCGGTCTTCGAGACCTTCACGGTCTGGGTGGTGCTGGCGGCGATCGTGCTGCTGGCGCTGTGCGTCTGGCACCGGCTGCCGTGGCCGCTGGTCCTGTTCGCCGCCGCCGTGCTGGTGCTGGACCTGGGCTCGGACGGCCTGATGTACTCGAAGGTGCGGTTGATGTTGCCCGCGTTCCCGCTGCTCATCCCGGTCGCGATCGGACTGAGCAAGAGGACTCCGGCCACAGCCGTCACCACAGCGGTGCTGCTGGTGCTCTTCGGCTCCTGGCTCGGCGCCTATTCGCTGACCGCCTGGGACTACGCCATCTGACCCGTCTCGCCCAGCGGTAAGGGTGGTGGAACCTCAGCGGCCAAGCTGCAAGGCTGGTCCTCGCGGTTCAAGGAACTAACTCTGCTGCCGGGAGGTTTCGGTGACCGAACTGGACAAGACCGCGGACACCTCGGTTCCGTTGCACCCGCTGCTGGCGAAGCGCTGGAGCCCGCGCGCGCTGAACCCGGCGGCGACGATCGACGACGAGCAGTTCACGGCGCTGTTCGAGGCCGCCCGGTGGGCTCCGTCCTGGGGCAACACGCAGCCCGCGCGGTTCATCGCCGCGCGCCGCGGTGAGTCGACGTTCGACCGCATCCACGGCACCCTCTCGCGCGGCAACAAGGGCTGGGCCGGCGACGCGGCCGCGCTGGCGATCGGCGTCGCGCAGTCGGTCAACTCCGACGGCGAACCGATGCCCTACGGCGAGTACGGACTCGCGCTGGCCGCTCAGAACCTGGTCCTGCAGGCCGTGGCGGAGGGCTGGCACGCGCACCAGATGGCCGGTTTCGACCGCGACGCGGCCCGCGTGGAGTTCGCGGTCCCGGACGACTTCGAGCCCGTGGTGGCGATCGCGATCGGCGACCTCGGCAATCTGGACGACATGCCGGAACGCCTCGTGGAGAAGGAGCTCCGCCCCCGAGTCCGCAAGCCGCTCACCGACCTCGTCTTCACCGAATCGTGGGGCACTCCCCTCTTCTGACCTGCGGTTTTCGAGGTGGGATTCGAATTTCGCGCGAAGTTCGAGCCCGGAAGATTCGACTCCAATTTCGCGCGAAATTCGAATTCCTCACCCGGCCGGGTGGCGCGAGAGGGCTAGGAGACCGCCGATCCCGGGGATGAGGGACAACCAGCGGGCTCGGGTGGGGATCGCGGCGAGGGCCGCTGCGATGGTGATCAGGTAGGCCGTGCCGTGCACGGGGCCGAGCAGCGAGCTGAGCTCCGGCACGTGGACCGTGACGAGGTTGCCCAGCAGGAGCACGAGGGTCAGGGCTTCCACAGCCGCGGCGATCTTGAGGGCGCGCATGCCTCAGGCTCCCGTCGACGAGCCGGGGCGGACGATCATGAGCACGACCACGGCCGCCCACAGCAGGTTGAAGACGCCGGTGGTCATGGTCAGCCGCTTGGCGGCGGCAGCGACCGGTTCGGTGAGCATCGCGGCCTGCGCGGGCAGGATCACCAGCGCCAGCAGGGCCGCCGCGATCACCGTCAGGACGATCGAGATCAGCAGCCACGGGTCTCCCAGGACGCCCATCTGCAGACCGGTGGCCAGGCCGAACACCGGGACGGCGATGCCGGCCAGCGCGTAGCCGCGGCAGATCCGGTGCAGCAGCCGGGGAACGCCGGAGTCCGGTTCGGTGCGGGCGTGGCGCGGGAACAGCGAGGCGGCGACGGCGATCGGACCGATCAGCACGATCGCCGCCAGGACGTGCACGGACAGCAGCAGCGCGGTCATCTCAGGACCTCCGTGGGTCATCGCGCACCAATAGGTTGGCAGACAATATATACCCTGGCTACTTTCACCCGATATGATGAGACGCATGAAGGCGGACGCGGTTCGAGGGCACCTGGACGGACTGCTGCTCGCCGTGCTCGAAGCCGGACCGCTGCACGGCTACGCGATCATCACCGCGGTCATGAACCGCAGCGGCGGTGCGCTCGAACTGCGCACCGGGACCATCTACCCCGCCCTCAAGCGCCTCGAACGACTCGGCCTGCTGACCAGCAGCTGGGAATCGATCGGCGAACGGCGTCGGCGTTGCTACCGGCTCACCGACGAAGGCAGGCGCAGCCTGGCCGGGGAGCGCGCCGAGTGGCGGCAGTTCACCGCCGCGATCGGCGCCGTGCTCAATCCCGGGAGCAACGCGTGAACGCGATCGAGAGCTACGCCGACGAGCTCGCCGCCGAACTGCGCGGGCCCGCGCGCGCCAAGGCGCGCATGGTGCAGGAGATCCGCGACGGCCTGTCCGACACCGCGGCCGCGCGCGTCGAAGCCGGACTGCCTTCCGAGGAGGCCGTGCGGGACGCGATGCGCGAGTTCGGCACACCCGCCGAGGTCGCGCCCAGCTGCCAGCGGGAGCTCACCGTCGCCCAGACCCGGCACACCGCGTTCGCGCTGCTGGCGACCGTGCCGGTGCTGCTCGGCTGCTGGCACCTGGCGTGGACGATCGGCCGCGATCAGGGCATCCCGCCGTCGCAGACCGCGCAACTGCTGGCCACCATCGCCGGCACCGCCGCGGTCGTCGGCTGCGCCGCTCTGCTGATCACCCGGCGACTCTCGGTGCCGGACCGGCTGCCGCTGATCATGGCATGGACCGGCACCGCGGCCAGCATCGCGATGCCGCTGACCACGATCGCCCTGGCCACCGCACTACCGCTGGCCGACAACTGGCCGCTGCTGCTGATCATCGCCGCGGGGACCGTGGCCGCGCACTCGGCGCTGGCGAACTCGGCGAAGACGTGCCGGGAGTGCGCGGAGCAAGCGCGCTGAGCAGGTGGCGAATTCCCGGAACCGGCGGGAGTTCAACGGGAACATCCCCCACTGCGACCGACCGGAGCTGAACGGACCAGAACAATGGTCCGGTCGCATTATGTCCACTTCCATTTTCGGCAATTGATCACCACTTTGGTTACATGTGGTTCTGTAATGCGGTATGACTTCACTCGTGTGGACGAGTATCAGAACGACTGCGGAAGCGCTTGATGACGCCGACGTGATCGCTGGACTGCGCCTGCGCTACGACCTCGTCCCCGGAGTCATCCGCCTCGACGGCCACAGCGGTGGTCCGATGCCCCGCACCTCGCCCGCGCGGCTGCGCCGGTTCGTCCAGCACCGCTGGGAACCGCGCAGCGGCCGCACCTCCGGCGAGCCGGAGTGGCGGCGCGAGGCGCGGCTCGCGGCGGACGCCCTGGCCCCGCTGGTCGGCTCGGCCGCCGGCGAGCTCACCGTCGCCGAATCGACCTCGATCAACCTGTTCAAGGCCCTGGTCGCGGCTGCCGAGCTCCGCCCCGGACGGCCGGTGCTCGCCGTCGGACGCGACTGCTTCGGCATCGACCGCTGCCTCGCCCAGTCCGCCGCCGACCACATCGGCGGCCGGTTGCAGCTGATCGACGGCGTCGACGAGCTCGCCTCGCTGCCGCTGGATCAGATCGCGGTGGTCGCGCTGTCGCACGTGGACCTGCGCACCGGCGCCGTGCGCGACGCCGGCTCGATCACCGCCCGGATCCACGGTGGCGGAGCGCTGACGCTGTGGGACCTCAGCCACTCGGCCGGAGCGCTGGACGTCGACCTGCACGGGTGGGACGCGGACTTCGCGATCGGATGCGGGCACAAGTTCCTGGGTGGCAGCACGACCGCGCCGTCCTTCGGCTTCGTGGCCGAACGGCACATGGCGTCCTCCCCGACCGGCGTCCTGCGGCACCCGCTCGCCGACGGCTTCGCCGGGCCGGCCGCGACTCTCGCGGCGGCCGAACTGCGGGACGTGCTGGCCAACCTCGACGGCGTCCCGGTCGGAGCGCTCGCGGCGAAGACGTCGGGCCTGGTGGAGCTGTTCCTGGAGCGCATCGGCGAGTTCTGCCCGGAGGCCGCGATCGAGGTGCGCACCGCCGGTTCCCCGCGCGGCGCCCAGGTCTGCCTGCGGCACGAGCAGGCGCAGCGCATCACCGATCTGCTGTCGGACCGCAGCGTGCTGGTGGAGTTCGCCGAGCCCGACCTGATCCGGTTCAACTTCGCCCCGGCCTGGCTCTCGCACGTCGACGTCTGGCAAGCCGCGGAACGCCTGCACGCCACCCTCCACGAGATCGCCTGACCCGGTATCCCGGTCACCTCGTGGCGAGGTGCTGGTAGATCGCGTCGATCTCGGCGTGCAGGGAGTCCGGGCGGACCTCGGGGTCGACGCGCAGGCGGCGGTTGACCGTGCGCATCGCGGAGACCAGGCGCTGCGCCTGCTGCAGGTCGGTGTCGTCGGCCCGGACGGCCTGCTCGGTGGCCGCGTCGACGACCCGCTCCAGCACGGCGATGGTCGGCCACCACGCCTCGGCCTCGGCGTGGCGGTCCGGGCTCATCAGCAGCTGCTGCAGTCGTGAGCGCAGGTCGGCGAGTTGCCGGTAGGTGCGGCGGCGCAGCGCGGGACGACCGTGCTCGGCGCCCGACAGCGAGCGGGACAGGTAGTCGGCCACCGACTCGACCGCGTCGGCGACACCGTCCCGCAACGACGGTCCGCCCCGCACGCCGCGCAGCAGGAACCCGACCACCAGCACGATCGCGCAGCCGACGAAGGTGTCCACCAGCCTGGCAGCGGGGTAGAACTGCGCCTGCTGGCTCATCTGCAGCAGCACCAGCGCCGTCACCACCGCGCTGAACAACCCGTAGTGCCTGCTCAGCGCGACCGGCAGCTTCCCGGCCAGGGCGACGATGAACGGCACCAGCCACCAACCGGCCGGTAGCAGCGCCAGCAGCGCCCACGCCACCAGCACGCCGAGGATCGTGCCGAGCGCGCGCAGCACGGTCCGGGCGAACACCGATCCGGAGTTGGGACGCAGCACGAGCGCGACCGTCAGCGCGATCCAGTAGCCCTGCTCCAGGCCCGCGATCAGCGCGAACCCCTCGGCCAGCGCCAGGCACAGCAGCATCCGCAGCACCTGCCACCAGGTCGTGGCACCGATGCTCAGCCGCTTCCGCTGCCTGCCCGGGGCCGGGGAGCGCTTGGCGTCGCGGAACGCGTCGACGAGCTCGGCGATCCCCTCGTCCAGCGCCCTGACCAGTGCTGATTCGGTCGACCCCGGCTGGAATGGGGGCGGGATCTCCCCGGTGCGGACGCAGCGGGCCAGTCCGGCCAGCGCCTCGCGGGTGCGCAGCGGCGGGGTGATCCCGGCGTGCGCGACCGACACCGCGGCCTCCACCACCGGGGTTGCGCGCAGGTAGATCAGGTGCAGCCGGTCGCGGACCCGGCTGCGCGACATCGACGCGCCACCGATGAGCACGTCGTGCGCGGTGTCGAGCGCCTTGGTCAGCCGCTGCCGGGCGGTGGCCGTCTCGCCCGGCCCGAACATCCGCAGGATCGCGGTGAAGACCTCCGCGACCGCGTCCCTGGCCGGGGCCGTTCCGCGCAGCGGCCAGGTCGCCGCCGCCAGCGCCAGGACCAGCAGTTCACCGGCCAGGAACCAGGCGACCTGGTCGTGCAGCGGGAGCACCTGGGAGCGCTGCCCGGTCGCCACCACGCAGAAGGTCAGCATGTGCGCGCCGCCGGAGGACCACAGCTCCCCCAGCCTGCTGGCGAGCACCGACGGCACCGACACCGCCAGCACGGCCCCCATCGCCCACAGCGGATCGGGGGCGAGCGCGCCCGCGGCGAAACCGATCGCGCCGAGCACCACGGCGATCGCCAGCCGCCGCAGCCGGAACCGGTAGGAGCCGGTGACGTCGGAGAAGCTCGCGCACAACGCACCGACCGAGGCCAGCACGGCTTCGTCGATGCGTCCGGTGAGCAGGCCGACCACCTGCGGGGCCCCGACTCCGACGGCCGCCGCGACGACGCGGGTCCAGTCCGTCGGGATGGCGATCGGGCGCAGCATCCGCCGCAGCCAGGGAGGTGCTTCGAGTCTCGGGAGCGCGCCGCTGGTCAACCGCAATCCCTTCGGGTCGGCGGGGCCTGCGCTCCACGCCGAGCGACCGGGGGTCACCCCGATCCTGCCAAGCCGAGCCGCCGCGACGGTCGCCGCGAAGACGGGATCACACGACGGTGTGCGTCACACCGCGCCGGCGCGGATCAGCGCAGGGCGGCGAGGATCCGCCTGGCGATGGAGGTGATGACCAGCCAGAAGAGGGCCGCGATGCCGTAGTTGAGCAGGACCGCCAGCTGCGGGTCGGCCGGGGTGAACAGGTCCTGGAACCCGAGGGCGAGCGGATCGGCGACGGAGGCCACGAACTGGGTGATGCCGTTGTCCGGATTCGCGTTGCCGATGGTGAGGATCACATGGATCGCCAGCAGCGAGGCGCACACCAGCCCGGCCCAGCGCACCACCAGGATCAGCACGTCGACGAATCGGCCCCACCCGCGTCGCAGGTCAGCGCGTCGCACACCGCTCTCGTGGGCGCCGGTACGAACTTCCTCGGTCACGATCACAGTGTGGCACGAGAACCGGCGAAATCGGCAAGCTTCTTCGCCCGCGACCGGCCACCGGGTCCCACGATCTGGAAAGGCCGCTTGCGTTGCAGGCCCTTGTTGCGGTTAGCCTTGCTCCGTGGCTCGCGTTCTCCTGCTTCGCCGCCGCGACGGGGTCTCCTAGACCGGCCCCTCGTCGCGGGGTACGAACGCGCCGGTCTCCCATGCAGTCCGAGAACCGGTAGCGACCAGGAGAACGCCTCTCATGAGCAGCAACACCCCCGACGCGCAGGCCCCGTTCACCGGCCGAGTGCGCAAGCCGTCCAAGCCCGCGCCCGCCGGCCAGCCCTCGTGGAACCCGCAGCGGGGCAGCTCGATGCCCTTCCACCGGTACAAGCCGTTCCACGAGCTCGTCGAGGACGTCTCGCTGCCCGACCGCACCTGGCCGGACAAGCGGATCACCCAGGCCCCGCTGTGGTGCGCCGTCGACCTGCGCGACGGCAACCAGGCGCTGATCGACCCGATGTCGCCCGCCCGCAAGCGCCGCATGTTCGAGCTGCTCGTGCAGATGGGCTACAAGGAGATCGAGGTCGGGTTCCCGGCGGCCAGCCAGACCGACTTCGACTTCGTCCGCGAGATCATCGAGGACGGCGCCATCCCCGAAGACGTGCGCATCCAGGTGCTGACCCAGTGCCGACCGGAGCTGATCGAGCGCACCTTCCAGGCCCTGGAGGGCGCGCCGAAGGCCATCGTGCACATCTACAACTCGACGTCGATCCTGCAGCGCCGCGTGGTGTTCCGCGAGGAGCGCGAAGGCATCAAGAAGATCGCCAAGATGGGTGCCGAACTGGCGCTGGAGCTGGCGGGCAAGTACCCGGACACCGACTTCCGGTTCCAGTACTCGCCGGAGTCCTACACCGGCACCGAGCTGTCCTACGCCGTCGAGGTGTGCGACGCGGTCACCGAGATCTTGCAGCCCACCCCGGAGCGGCCGGTCATCCTGAACCTGCCCGCCACCGTCGAGATGGCCACCCCGAACGTCTACGCGGACTCCATCGAGTGGATGCACCGCAACCTGGCCCGCCGCGACTCGGTGATCCTGTCGCTGCACCCGCACAACGACCGCGGCACCGGCATCGCCGCCGCGGAGCTGGGCTACCAGGCCGGCGCCGACCGCATCGAGGGATGCCTGTTCGGCAACGGTGAGCGCACCGGCAACGTCGACCTGGTCGCGCTGGGCATGAACCTGTTCAGCCAGGGCATCGACCCGCAGATCGACTTCTCCGACATCGACTACGTCAAGCGCACCGTCGAGCACTGCAACCAGCTGCCGGTCGCCGAGCGGCACCCGTGGGGCGGCGAGCTCGTCTACACCGCGTTCTCCGGCAGCCACCAGGACGCCATCAACAAGGGCCTGGACGCGCTGGGCGCCGAGGCCGAGAAGGCGGGCAGGTCCGTCGACGAGCACCCGTGGGAGGTCCCGTACCTGCCCATCGACCCCAAGGACGTGGGCCGCAGCTACGAGGCCGTCATCCGGGTCAACTCGCAGTCCGGCAAGGGCGGCGTGGCCTACGTGATGAAGACCGAGCACCAGCTGGAGCTGCCGCGCAAGCTGCAGATCGAGTTCTCCAAGGCCGTGCAGGCCCACACCGACGGCGAGGGCGGCGAGGTCAGCCCGGCCGACATGTGGACGGCGTTCTCCGCCGAGTACCTGGAGGCCAACGCTCCGCTGAAGCTGGTCCGGCAGAGCTCGTCGGGTGAGTCCGGCGACGAGACGATCACCGCGTCGGTGGTGGTGGACGGCGAGCAGCGCGAGATCACCGGTCGCGGCAACGGGCCGGTATCGGCGTTCGTCGACGCCTTGAGCACGGTGGGCTACGACATCCGCGTCCTGGACTACCACCAGCACGCGCTCACCTCGGGCGACGACGCGCGTGCGGCGGCCTACCTGGAGTGCGCCGTCGGCGACGACGTCTTCTGGGGCGTCGGAGTGGACACCTCCACCATCACGGCCATGCTCCGCGCAGTCGTCTCGGCCGCCAACCGGGCCTCTCGCTGACCGACCCAGCCGTCCCCGGCTCGGCAACCCGGAATACCGCCGCAATCCGGGACCCGAACACTGCGGTATTCCGGGTCCTGATCACGGCGTTATTCCGGTCATCAGCCGGATTACCGCCGTGATCGGGGGACCGAGTACCGGGGTGTACCGGGTAGCTCCGTCCCCGGGTCGGGTGGTGATCCCGGGAGGGGTGGGCGCTCGGCCGGTGGCCTGGTCAGGTGGATTGGGCCGGGTGGGGTTCTTCCTCTGCTTCGGCTCGTTCCACTCGCTTCTGGATGATGCGGGTGCTCCACCAGGCGAAGGCGACGGCGATGACGAGGCCGATCCACGAGAAGCGGTGGAACCACTGGCCCGCGACCAGGCCGAACCCGTAGGACATTGCGGTCACCAGGCCCGCCCACGCGATGCCGCCGGTCGCGTTGGCCAGCAGGAACTTGCGGTACGGCATGCCGAGGCTGCCCGCGAGCGGCCCGGCGAGGATGCGCAGCAGCGCCACGAACCGGCCGCCGAACACCGTCCAGGCACCCCAGCGCTCGAAGAGCTTCTCCGCCTGGGCCAGCGGCTTGGGACCGAAGTGCTTCGGCAGCTTGGTGCCCAGCCAGGTCAGCAGCTTGCGGCCGAAGCGCTTGCCGATGGCGTATCCGATCGAGTCGCCGACGATCGCCCCGATCGAGGCGAAGGTGGCGAGCAGGATCGGGTTGATGACCCCGTGCGAGGCCGCGACACCGGCGCTGACCAGCAAGATCTCACCGGGCAGTGGGATTCCCACGCTCTCCAGCCCGATGATCCCCGCGACCACCAGGTAGATCACCCCGGCTGGGATCGTGTTCAGCCACTCGATCATGGAAATCCGTTCTGGTCGGGGGCAAGCGCAGTTCGGCTCCTGCAAGGGTACGGACTGCCGCTCGACCGCCACCGGGCACCGGGTTGCGGAAAATCGCCGGTCACGGGCACGACTCCGGCAACAGCGCAGAGCGGACCGGACCCGGGGGCCCATTAGCCCGCACGGCCCAACGGCCGAGGCCGACCCTCACGCTAAATCGGGGAACGGACTCGACCAAAGTCGGTATTGCCCGCCGCCGCGAACGGGCATCATGGAGTCACGTCGCAGGGATGCAGACGGCCCCCTGGGGGAGAACTAGTTGAGGAGAAGCGGCGCAGACGGGGGAAACGTCGGGGCACGGCCGCTTCTCCTCTTCTATCTCCTCCAGCAGGCCATCACTCGAACGGTCTATGAAACTTGATGTTCGAGAGTTCGCACGGTTCAGTGATGTGGCTATGTGGCCGACCGAAGATCCGACGGAGCAGCTGCGGTGGCGCATCGAGTGCGCCACGTCGAACGGCTGCGGGAACGTGACCGTGCTGGTCATGGGTGACCGCGTCGGAATCGTGCTCCCGCCCGGGGACACCCTGATCTTCACCGCTGAGGAAGCCGACAGCCTGGCCTACCTGGTGGAGAAGGCGACCGGCTACGCATCGGTGCCGACTTGAGCCTGATCGACACCGACCTGAGCTTCGATCCCCGCGATCCGCGCTTCCCCGTGCCGGGCGGGCCGCTGAGCTGGTCGGTGCAGGTGTTCACCACGACCAACGGCTACGGCCTGCGGCCCGCCGAACCGCTCGTCGACTCCGGTCGCGTGCACCTGCGCACCGGCTACGCCGCGCTCGGGCAGCAGCGACACGTCGACGCCGGTGTCGTCGAGGTCGACGTCGCGCTCCGGGACGGCGTGCTGACCTGGTCGATCACCGCGGAGCACACCGAGCCGATCAAGGCCGTCAAGCTGCTGCTGCGCGGTCTGCCGGAACGGCAGCTGAGCGCCGGCTGGTGGGCGCCGAACACCGGCCGCTCGCACAGCCACCACGAGCGCTTCCAGCTGGAGTACCCGAGCCCGGACTGGGCGACGCCGTGGGTCGCCGTCGGCGCGGAGTCCGACTGCTCGCTGCTCAGCGTCCGGGACCCGTCGGTGCGCAGGCACGTGCTGCACGTCAACACACCCGCCCACTCCCCCGAGCCGATCGTGGAGCTGCTGCACGTGCCTGCCGCGTCGGCGCGCGCGACGACGTGCCGGGTCCCGGAGATCCGGCTGCGCCAGGACGCCTCGTCGCCGGACCAGGACCTGGACGAGCACCTGCGGTTCGTCGAGGACGCGCACGGCCTGCGGCCGTGGGAGTCGCGGCCGGACGTGCCGGACTGGCTGCGCGACACAGCGCTGGTCGTGACGCTGCACGGACAGCACTGGACCGGCTACGTGTTCAACACGTTTCCGCAGATGGGCGAGGCCCTTCGCTTCATAGCGCAGCACATCGACCCGCATCGCGCGCTCGCCTACCTGCCCGGTTGGGAAGGCCGCTACTACTACGCCTACCCGCGCTACCGGCCCGGGGCGGATCTCGGCGGCGACGAGGGGTTCGCCGAGCTCGTCCGCACCGCGCACGAGCTGGGGTTCCGGTTGATGCCGATGTTCGGCGGGCACGGCGCCAACGTCACGCAGTACCCGGACTGGGAGCGGGCGGTGATGCGCAACGACTCCGACCGCTACGTGGAGCTGCTCAACCGGCCCGACTGGGACTCCGACCGCTCTGGCGAGGGCGATCAGGTCTTCCTCAACCCCGCCGAGCCCGGGTTCCGCGCGCACCTGGTGGAGTCGATCTCCGCGCTGGTCGAGGAGTTCGGCGTGGACGCGGCGTTCCTGGACACCGTGGGCTACTACTTCAACGACCCCCGCCACGACGTGTTCGGCGGGTACCGGCTGCTGGTCGAGGAGCTGCACCGGCGGCATCCCGGGCTGGTGCTGGCCGCCGAGGGCTGGTGGGACGCGCTCAGCGCGCTGTTCCCGTTGAGCCAGCAGTGGTTCGGCACCGACCGCGACCTGCGCGAACCCCGGGTCCTGTCGCGCTACGCCCGCACCACCGGACACCTCGCCGAGGGCACCCCGGGGCCGGGGAGCACGGGTGTGCACGAGAAGGGCTACATCCCGAGGCCGCCGGACGTGATGCGCGAAGGCCACCTGCCCGTCGTGGGCGTCGTGGACGACACGCTCGCCGAGCACGGCGACGAACTCGCCGCGATCTGCCGCTGGGCGGCCGCCAACTCACCCCGGTGAGTTGGCCTCCGTCCGCGCGCGGGCTTCGGCGGTGAGCGCGTCGAGAGCGACCTGCACCGCCGGGCGTTCGGTGGCGCCCTTGCGGGAGACGACCTCGATGTTGCGGCCCGCGCGGACCCCGGCGAGCGGGCGCATCACGAGCTGCGAGCTGTTCACCGTGTACCTGGGCAGCAGCGCGATGCCGTGACCTGCGGCGACGAGCGCTTCGGTGACCCGGAAGTCGTTGATGCGCTGGACGACGGTCGGGCGCACACCGGTGCGCACCGCCAGCGAGCGCAGCACGTCGTCGACCGGGAAGCCGATGTCGACGCTGAGCCAGGGTTCGCCGACCAGTTCGGTGAGCTCGACGCGTTCGCGGCCGGCCAGCGGGTGCCCGAGCGGCATCGCCACGTCCAGCGGCTCGCGCAGCAGCGGCGTGACCGCGACCCGCTCGCCGTCGTGCGGCGGGGCCTGGTCGTCCCGGTGCGTGACGACCAGGTCGAAGTCGGCCGTGAGGCGGGGGACCTCCGACGGCACCATGTCGACGTCGCGAGCCTCCAGCCGGACTTCCGGGTGCTCGGCGATGCGCCGCAGCACGCCCGGGAGCAGCAGGAACGCACCGGAGGGGAACATCGCGACGCGCACCACGCCGCGCGGTGACGAGCGGTGGGCGTCGAGCTCGGCCTCGGCGCGGTCCAGCGCGGCCAGCACCTCGTCGGCGCGGGTGGCCAGCGCCCAGCCGGCGTCGGTGAGGCGCAGGCCGCGTCCGGCCGGTTCGGTCAGTCGCACCCCGACCTCGGCCTGCAGGGCCCGGATCTGCTGCGACACCGAAGAAGGCGTGTAGGACAGCGCATTGGCGACCGCGGTGACCGTGCCGCGATCGGCCAGCTCGCGCAGGAGTCTCAACCTGCGAACGTCCATAGAGGAATGCTACACAGTACTTGAAAATAGTATTGCTTGTTCTTCACAGACGGCCCCAGCAGGCTGAGCGGTATGACCACGAGAGATCGCCTGCTGGCTGTGGTCGTCGCAGTGTTCTGGGGCGGCAACTTCATCGCGTTGGACCAGGGTCTGGGGCACTTCCCGCCGTTCTTCTTCGCCGGGCTGCGCTTCGCCGTGCTGCTGCCGATCCTGTTCTTCGTGCCGTTCCCGCAGGTGAAGTGGCGCTGGCTGATCGGCTACGGCCTGTTCTTCGGGACCTTGCAGTTCGCGTTCCTGTTCGTCGCGATGAAGATCGGCATGCCGACCGGGCTGGCCTCGCTGGTGCAGCAGGGCTCGGCGCCGTTCACCGTGCTGCTGGGCGCGTTGCTGCTGCGCGAGAAGCTCACGCCGGTGCAGGTGCTGGGCATCACCACGGCGGTGCTGGGCATGATCGCCATCGGTTGGCACCGCGCGCAGACCGCGACGCTGCTGCCGATGCTGATCACGCTGTGCGGCGCGTTCTCCTGGGCGCTGGGCAACCTGTGCAGCCGCAAGGCCGAAGCGCCGAACCCGCTGCACCTCTCGCTGTGGATCGCGATCGTCCCGCCGCTGCCGATGTTCGCGGCGTCCGCGCTGCTCGAGGGGCCGACGACCGGCTGGCACGCGGTCACGACGGTGCTGGACTCCCCGACCGGAACGGCCGCGCTCGCCGGTCTCGCCTACACGTCGCTGCTGGCCACCGTGGTCGGCTCCGGCCTGTGGACGACGCTGCTCGGCAGGTACCCGGCGAGCACGGTGGCTCCGTTCTCGCTGCTGGTGCCGGTGGTCGGGTTCAGCACGGCCTGGCTGATCCTCGGCGAGCAGCCGCACCCGTTCGAGCTGGCCGCCGGGGCGGTGGTCGTCGGCGGGGTGCTGCTGGGCAGCATGCGGATCGCCCGCCGCCGACCGGCGCTGGAGCCGACACCGGTGTGACGGTCGGGTGGGCCCGATCTGAAATTCCCCACCTCGCTCTAAGCGGTCGGGCCCTTCTCGAAACCTGGATTCTTGACGTGCACGCCGTTGCCCACCGGGCAGTCGTAGAGCACCAGCGCCTGGTTGGTCTCGGCGACGAGCCGGGTGGCGACGGTTCGGTCCAGAATCGCCCGGTGCTCGCAGGCCGAGCACCGGAGCGCGCTGCTGTACCTCACGCGCGACCTCCCTTCCCCAGCCGGAGATCCTATGTGGACGTCGACCGCGACGGAACGGGCTCGCGGGAAACAGCCAGGATCATGCCGTCGGGACGACCGCCTCCGGTGTCACCGAGCGGGGCTGGAGCTCGCCGTCGCGGATCTCCTCGGCGAAGTGACAGGCGACCCGGTGACCCGTTCCGATCTCCCGCAGGACCGGGCGTTCGGTGTCGCAGCGCTCCTCCTGCCGCCACGGGCAGCGGGTGTGGAACCGGCAGCCCGACGGCGGGTTCGCCGGTGAGGGCAGGTCGCCGGTGAGCAGGATCTGCTCGCGACCGTCCTCGACCTGCGGGTCCGGCACCGGAACCGCCGACAGCAGCGCCCTGGAGTAGGGGTGCAGCGGCTGTTCGTAGAGATCGTCCGATGTGGACTCCTCGACGATGCCGCCCAGGTACATCACGCCCACCCGGTCGGCGATGTGCCGCACCACAGCGAGGTCGTGCGCGATCACCAGGTAGGTCAGGCCGAACTCCTCCTGCAGGTCCTCCAGCAGGTTGAGCACCTGCGCCTGCACCGAGACGTCCAAGGCCGAAACGGGTTCGTCGGCAACCACGAGCTCCGGGCCGACCGACAGCGCGCGGGCGATGCCGACGCGCTGGCGCTGCCCACCGGAGAACTCGTGCGGGTACTTGCGCAGCGCGGTCGGCGGCAGCCCGACGGCGTCGAGCAGTTCCCGCAGCCGCTCGTCGGTGGACGCCTTGTCCTCGGCCAGACCGTGCGCCCGCATGCCCTCCACCAGCAGCGATTCCACCGACTGGCGCGGGTCGAGCGAAGACAGCGGGTCCTGGAAGACCATCTGCATCCGCTGCCGCATCGTGCGCAGCTTCTCGCCCCTCATGCCGGACAGGTCGGTGCCGTCGAAGACGACCTCACCGCCGGTCGGCTTCTCCAACCGCAGCACCGCGCGGCCCAGGGTCGACTTGCCGCAACCGGATTCCCCGACGAGACCGTAGGTCTCACCGCGCTTGATGCTCAGCGACACCCCGTCCACGGCGTAGACGTGACCGACGGTCCGGTCCAGCACCACGCCCTTCTTGATCGGGAAGTGCACCTTCACGTCGTTCAGTTCGACGAGCACGTCCTCGCTCACACCCTGAGCGCCGGGGGCAGGATTTTCGCTCATGACGCCACTCCGCTCTGCGGGCCACCCGCACCCGGTCGGCTCACACGAGCGCCGGGGACAAGATTTTCGCTCATGACGCCTCCATGCTGCTCGTGATCGGATCGCGAACCGGGTTGTGGCAGCGCAGCAACCGCGCTGCCGCGTCGACGCTGACCTCGGGGGTCTCGCGCTCGCACACCTCGGTGGCGTTCGGGCAGCGCGGGCAGAACGCGCACCCGGTGTCCCACGGGATGTTGTCGGCCACCGATCCCGTGATCGGCGACAGGCGTTGCCCTCGGGGCGAATCCAGTCGCGGGATCGAGGCCAGGAGGCCGGCGGTGTAGGGGTGCTTGGGCCGGGCGAACAGTTCGTGCCGCGCCGCTCGTTCCACCACGCGACCGGCGTAGAGCACGTTCACCTCGTCGCACAGCCCGGCCACCACGCCGAGATCGTGGGTGATCATGATCAGCGCGGTGTCGGTCTCGGCGACGAGTTCCGAGAGCAGCTTGAGGATCTGCGCCTGGATCGTCACGTCCAGCGCCGTCGTCGGCTCGTCGGCGATGAGCAGCCGAGGCTTGCAGGCCAGCGCCATCGCGATCAGGGCCCGCTGCCGCATCCCGCCGGAGAGCTGGTGCGGGTACTCCTTGAGCCGCCGGTTCGGGTCCGGGATGCCCACCTTGCGCAGCAGTTCCTCGGCCTCGGGCATCGCCTGCTTGCGGGGCAGACCGCGGTGCCGCTCGATGACCTCGGAGACCTGCAACCCGATGGGCACCACCGGGTTCAGCGAGGTCAGCGGGTCCTGGAACACCATGCTCAGGTCCTTGCCGCGCCGAACGTCGAGCTCCTTCTTCGGCAGCGTCAGCAGATCGGTGCCGTCGAAGGAAACCGAGCCCGACACCTCCGCTCCGCGCGGCGGCAGCAAACCCATGATCGCCAGCGAGGTCACCGACTTGCCGCAGCCGGACTCGCCGACCAGGCCGACGGTCTTGCCCGGTTCGACGTCGAAGGAGATCCCGTCCACCGCGGTCACCGGCGGCTCGCCCTTGCGGGCGAAGACCACGGAGAGGTCGCGAACTTCCAGCAGTGCCATTGCCAACTCCCCTTACCGGCGTCGCTTGGGGTCCAGCGCGTCGCGCAGCGACTCGCCGACCAGCGTGAACCCGAAGGCGACCAGGATGATGCACCCTGCGGGCCAGAACGCCAGCTGCGGATGCGAGTCGATGATGTCCTGCGCGCCGCCGAGCATCTGGCCCCATTCCGGCACCGAGTCGTCGGCCGCGCCCAAGCCCAGGAAGGACAGCGCCGCCGCGTCGATGATGGCCACCGCCAGAACCAGCGTGGCCTGCACGATCACCGGTCCCAGCGCGTTGGGCAGCATGTGCCGGAACACGATCGCGCTCTCCTTCACGCCGAGCGCCCGCGCCGCCAGCACGTGGTCGCTGCTGCGCTGCGCCAGCATCGTGCCGCGCAGCAGCCGCCCGAAGATCGGCACCTGCACGATCGCCACCGCGAGGATCACGGTGAACTGGGTCTGCTCGGCGAACAGCGCGCCGATCGAGACCGCCAGCAGCAGCGACGGCACCGACAGCATCACGTCGGCGATGCGCATGACCAGCGAGTCCACCCAGCCGCCGAAGGCGCCGGCGAGCAAGCCGAGCACCAGACCGCCGCCGAGACCGATGACGGTGGCCAGCACCGCCACCAGCAGCGTCTGCTGGGAACCCAGCAGCAGCCGGGAGAGCAGGTCGCGGCCGTACTGGTCACCGCCGAGCGGGAACCCGGGCTGCGACGGCGGAATCGTGTTCTCCGCGCGGGAGACCTGCGATTCCAGCAGGCGTTGCGCCGGGTCGTGCGGCGCGAGCACCGGCGCCAGCAGGGCCAGCAGCACGAACGCCACGATGACCAGGGAACCGACGATGAAGACCGGGTTGCGGCGCAACCTCCGCCAGGCGGACGCGGCGAGGCTGACGCCGGCGTCGGAGGCCGATTCCGCCAGCGCGTCGAGCTTGTCCTTGCGCTGCGTGTTGAGCACCATCGTCCCTCACCGTGTCCGCAGTCGTGGGTCGATCAACGCGTACGAGAGGTCGACGACGAGGTTGACCAGCACGTAGACCATCGCGGAGGCCAGGATGACCACCTGCAGCACCGGGAAGTCCTTGCGTTCGAAGCCGATCGCGACGGCCTGCCCGATGCCGGCGATGTTGAACACCCGCTCGGTCAGCACCGCCCCCGCCAGCAGCGCACCGGTCTGCAGGCCGATGGTGGTGACCACCGGCAGCATCGCGTTGTGCAGGATGTGCCTGCGCCGGATCACCATCTGCCCCAGGCCCTTCGCGCGCGCGGTGCGCACGTAGTCCTCGTCCATCACGTCGAGCACCGCGGCCCGGGTGATCCGGAAGATCACCGCGAACGGGATGGTCGACAGCGCGATGGCGGGCAGGATGAGGTGCACCAGCGCGTTCCAGGAGGCGTCCCACTCGCGGGTCAGCAACCCGTCGAGGATGTAGAAGCCGGTGACGCGGGTGGCGTTGATCGCCGAGTCCTGCCGCCCGGACGCGGGCAGCGCGCCGAGCTCGATGGCGAAGATGAACTTCAGCAGGAACGCCAGGAAGAACACCGGCACGGCGACGCCCACCAGCGACCAGGTGATGCTCAGGTTGTCCAGCCATCCCCCGCGCTTGCGGGCGGCCAGGTATCCCAGCGGGATGCCGACCACCACGGCCAGGAACAGCGCCAGGATGGACAGCTCCAGCGTCGCCGGGAAGCGCGTGATGAACACGTCCAGCGCGGAGTCACCGCGCTGGACCCCGGTCGAGGTGCCGAAGTCGCCGGTGACCGCCCGGCCGAGGAACTTGAAGTACTGCACGAAGATCGGCTGGTCGAGCCCGAGAGCCTTCTCGAGCTGCTCCCGCGCGGCTGGTGTCGCGCGGTCGCCCAGCAGTGCCGAGACCGGCCCGCCCGGCAGCATGCGCAGCCATCCGAACAGCAGCATCGACAGGACGAAGACGACCAGCACCAGCTGTCCCAGTCGTCGAACAGTGAAGCGGAGCACGCGAAAACCCCCGTGTTCAAGTCAGCGAACCGGGTGCTGCGCGCGGAACCGGTTCGCACCGGCCCCGCGCGCAGCACCTCGGGATCACTGCTCCGAAACGCTCACCGAAGCGAACTCTTCGGCGGTCAGCGGTGAGGTCACCAGACCCTGGACTCGGGAGCTCGTCACGATCGCCGGCGGCGAGTGCGACAGCGGGACCGCGGGCAGGTACTCGGACAGCAACTTGCGGTTGATGTCCTGGTACATCGAGGTGCGCTTGGCCTCGTCCGGCTCGGAATCGGCCGCCTTCAGCTGGCCCGCCAGGTCCTCGCCCCACGGCGCGCCCGCGGTGTAGAAGCGGTTCGTCGGCGTGCCGAAGAACGTGCCGATGAAGTTGTCCGGCGTGTTGTAGTCGCCGGTCCAGCCGAGCAGGAAGATGTCGGCCTTGGCGTTGTCGACGTCGTCGATGTAGCCGCCGTTCCACGGCTTGCTCACCGGGTTGACGGTGATCCCGGCTTCGCGCAGGTCTTCGGCGAGGGCGTTGTAGATGCCCTGCGGGTCCGGCATGTAGGGCCGGGTGACCTCGGTCGGCCAGTAGAAGTTCACCGTCAGGTTCGACGCGCCGGCCTCGGCGAGCAGCTGCTTGGCCTTGGCCGGGTCGTGCGGGTACTGCTGCACGTCGGGCGCGTAGCCGTCGACGTTCTCCGGGTAGAACTGGCGGGCCACCGAGGCGCCTTCCGGCAGGTTGGCCTTGACCAGCGTCTCCCGGTCCACCGCGTAGGCCAGGGCCTGCCGGACCTTGAGGTTCTGCAGCGCCGGGTTGTTCTTCTGGGTGATCCCCAGGTACATGATGTTGAACGGGTCGCGGACCTGGACGTTGTGGCCCGCGTCGCGCAGCGCCTTCAGGTCGGCGGCGTTGGGGAAGTCGTAGCCGTCGATCGCGCCCGACTCCAGCTCCTGCTTGCGGACGGTCTCGTCCGGGATGATCCGGAAGATCAGCTCGTTGACCTTGGTCTTGTCACCCCAGTACTGGTCGTTGCGGACCAGCTTGATGGTGCCGTTGGACTGGTCGTAGGAGTCGAACTTGAACGGCCCCGTGCCGGTCGGGTGGGCCTTGGCGTACTCGGGGTAGACGAAGCTGTCGCCCTGCGCCTGCACGTCGTTGGCCTTGTACTTCTCCATCGCCGTCGGCGACTGCATGCTGAACGACGGAAGTCCCAGCAGGTCGGGGAACTTCGAGGTAGCGCGGGTCAGGTGCACGACCGCGGTGGTCGGGTCCGGGTTCTCGCAGTTCTGGAACAGCGAGGGCGCCTGGCCGTCGGCGAAGCCGCCGAAGTTCTCGATCCAGTAGTAGGACAGCGCGTTGTTCTGCCCGGCCCCGGTCTGGTTGTACCAGCGCTGGAAGTTCTTGCAGACCGCGTCGGAGTTGAAGTCCGTGCCGTCGTGGAACTTCACGCCGCTGCGCAGCTTGAACGTCCAGGTCTTGCCGTCCGGGGTGTGCTCCCAGCTCTCGGCCAGGGACGGTTCGACCTCGACCGAGCCGGGCTTGAAGTTGACCAGGCCCTCCATCAGCTGGCGGGTGACGCGGAAGGTCTCCCCGTCGGAGGCGTAGAAGGGGTCGAACAGGTCCGGAGCACCGGCGGCACCGAAGGTGAAGGTGCCGCCCTCTCCGCCACCGGCCCCGCGCTCGGATTGCGCGCAGCCCGCCAGGGACGCAGCAGTTGCGAAAGCGATGCCGACCGTGATGATCCGACGCAGAGAGCGGGTTCCGCTTCGCTGCACCGATGGAGCTCTACTCATTGGATTTACCCACCCGTTTGTGTCCATAGGCAGCAGAGTTCCGTGAGAGTAACCCTCGAAAGGAGGGGAATGGAACAATCAAGGTTACGATCGCGCTACTTAGGCGATCCTTATCGAACGGGGAGCAATCGGACAAAGGATGAGGCTTGCCAGAACTGCGATATCTGCGCTAAACGCGGGCGAATAGAGGAATGAATCGACCTAGTCAAGACCCTGGCGACTTGTTTCCTCGGATACGAAGACGGCGCCTGACCTCCCGAGAGTCCGAGAAGAAAGGCGCCGCCGTTCTGACTATTGATTTGTTCGCGTTTTAAACGTTTACGCCTACTACATCGAACGCCGACCGGACAGCGCCCGACCGAGCGTCAATTCATCGGCGAACTCGAGGTCGCCACCCATCGGAAGTCCGGAAGCGAGCCGCGTGACGTTCAGTCCCGGGAAGTCGCGCAACATCCGCACCAAATACGTCGCGGTCGCCTCGCCCTCGGTGTTCGGGTCCGTCGCGATGATCACCTCGCTGATCTCGTCGGTCCCGATCCGCGCCAGCAGCTCCCGGACCCGGAGCTGATCCGGGCCGACGCCCGAGAGCGGATCCAGCGCACCACCGAGCACGTGGTAGCGACCCTTGAACTCGCGGGTGCGCTCCACCGCGAGCACGTCCTTGGGCTCCTCCACCACGCAGACCAGCGTCTTGTCCCGCCGGGCGTCCCGGCAGATGCGGCAGGTCGTCTCCTCGGAGACGTTGCCGCAGACGTCGCAGAACACCACGCCCTCCTTGACCTGCTGCAGGACCTCCTGCAGCCGGGTCACGTCCGCCGGCTCGGCGGCCAGCAGGTGAAAGGCGATGCGTTGCGCGCTCTTCGGACCGATGCCGGGAAGACGTCCCAGCTCATCGATCAAATCCTGTACCGGACCCTCGTACACGTCGACTCGCCCCGGATCACAGGCCCGGCAGGCCGAGGTCGCCCAGGCCGCCGCCCAGACCGCCCGTCAGCGGGCCCATCTTCTGCGCCTGCAATTCCTGCGCGGCGCGGTTGGCATCGCGGACGGCCGCCACGACCAGGTCCGCCAGCGTCTCGGTGTCCTCCGGATCGGCCGCCTTCGGGTCGATCACCAGTCCCTTGAGCTCCCCGGCACCGGTGACGGTCGCGGTCACCAACTCGCCACCGGCGCTCCCGGTGACCTCCGCATCGGCGAGCTCCTGCTGCGCAGACATCAGCTGTTCCTGCATCTTCTGCGCCTGTTCCATGATCTGCTGCATGTTCGGCTGGCCACCTGGCTGCACCGTTACTCCTCATCGCCCGGGTGAGTGCCCCACACGGGGCACAAGACCAGCGTAGAGGTTCTGCCGTTCCCGCTCTGAACTCACCTTGCTTGGCGATTCGGGTGACAGGGTGCCGACTTCGGGAGAGGCCTTCACGTCTTCTGGCCACGCCCTCGCACGACGAACGCGCTGGCTCCCGTCCTTGGTCGCCATCACACGACGTGACAGGGTGATCACGTGACGCTGGACATCACGCGGCTGCTGGAACTGACCACCTGGCGCGCGTTCGACGTGACCGATGACGGACGGGTGCTCGCGGGCTGCGACGAGTCCGGGTCGGTGCAGCTGGTGGAGCTCGCCGACGACCGGCGCACCGAGCTGACCGCGCTGGCCGGCGCCGTCACCGGCCGCTACCTGCCCGGCGAGCGGGCCGTGGTGGTGCAGCACGACAGCGACGGCAACGAACGCGGCCAGCTCTCGCTGCTGCGCCTCGACGACCGCCGGAGTCGACCGGCTCAGCTGTCCGAACTGGAGCCGCTGGTCCGCGACCCCGAGCACGTGCACCGGCTGCTCGACGTGCTGCCCGGCCGCATCGTCTACGCCACCAACCGCCGCAACGGCGTCGACTTCGACGTGGTGATCCGCAGCGTCGTCACCGGCGAGGAGCACGTCGTCTACGACGGCGGCGGGATGGTCGCCGAGGTCTCGGTCTCCCCCGACTCCCGCTACGCGGCGATCACCGTGCCCGCCGCGAAACCCCTGTCGGACCAGGTGATCCTGGCCGACACGATGCCCGAGACCGGCGCCGACCGGATGCGCGCGCTCACCGGCCGCGACCTCGCGGCACGCCACCTCAACCCCGGGTGGCGGTCCGGAGAGCTGGTCGTGACCAGCGATGCCGAGCGCGAGCACACCGGCATCGCACGGCTGGACCCGCGCACCGGTGAGCACCGGTGGCTGGTGACCTCCTCCTCGCACGACCTCACCGGCCGGTTGTCGCCGGACGGCCGCACCCTGCTGGTGCTGACCGCCGTCGACGGCGCGCACCGGCCCGCCCTGCACGACGCCGAGACCGGTGAGCACCTGCTGGACATCGCGCTGCCGACCGAGGGCTGGTGCGGTTTCCCTCTGCCCGAGCCGGTCTGGTCACCGGACTCCCGGTTCGCCGCGCTCACCTTCAGCTCCCCCACCTCTCCCGGTGACGTGCTGCTCGTCGACACCACCGCCCGCACCTGCGCACCGCTGACCTTCTCGGCGGCGCAGCTGGCCGGGGAAGTCCTCGCCGAGCCGACCGTGCACCGGGTTCCCGCTCGCGACGGGCAGGAGATCCCGTGCTTCCGCTACACCCCGGCCGAGCCGGACGGGTCGGCCGTCCTGCTCATCCACGGCGGCCCGGAGAGCCAGTCGGTGCGCGCGTTCCACCCGCTGGTCCAGGCGATGGTCGCGCGCGGCCACACGGTGCTGGTGCCCAACGTCCGGGGCTCCACCGGCTACGGCAAGACCTGGTACTCGGCCGACGACGCCCGCAACCGGCTCGAGTCGGTCGACGATCTCGCCGATCTGCACCGGTGGTTGCCCGCGGTGGGCGTCGACCCGTCCCGGGCGGCGCTGTGGGGCGGTTCCTACGGCGGCTACATGGTGCTCGCGGGACTGGCCTTCCAGCCCGAGCTGTGGGCGGCGGGCGTGGACATCGTCGGCATCTCCTCGCTGGTCACGTTCCTGGAGAACACCGCGCCCTACCGGCGGGCCCACCGTGAACGCGAGTACGGCAGCCTCGCCGTCGACGCCGACTTCCTCCGCGAGGCGTCCCCGCTCACCCGCGTCTCCTCCATCGCGGCGCCGCTGTTCGTCCTCCACGGCGCCAACGATCCGCGCGTGCCGCTGACCGAGGCCGAGCAGATCGTGGAAGCCGTGCGCGGCAACGACGTGACGTGCGAGTTCCACGTGTACCCCGACGAGGGCCACGGTCTCGCCAAGCGCTCCAACCGCCTCGACGCCTACCCGAAGGCCCTCGCCTTCCTGGGCCGACACCTCGGCTGACGGCTTCAGCCCTCGATGCGGCGAGCGCCCAGCTCCCGTTCGAAGAGCTCGACGGCCGCCGAGTCGGGATCGCGGCCGACGCGCGTTCCGGCCTCCATCGGTGAGGACTCCGCGAGCATCGACTCCGGGTCCTCCTCGTCCGGCGGCGGTGCCGCAGGGCGCTGCGGCTCCGGCGGCGGGATGTCGTCCGGCGGGGGCTCCTCGTCCGGGGGCTCCGGCGGCGGCGGGATGTCATCGGGTTCCGGCGGGCGCGGGACCGAACCACCGCGCGCACCACCGGTATTGCGCTGCTGAGCAGCACCGTTGGGGCCTTGCCCGTTGCCTTGGGACGGCTTCGGCTCCGGCGGGCGCTGCTCCGCCGGCTGCTGCTGCGGCGGCGCGGGGGCCTGCTGCTGCGACGGGCGCTGCGGGGGCTGCGGCGGCTGCTTCGGGGCGGCAGGCCGGGCCGGCGGGGCCGCCCCGGCTTCGACGCACTGGATGTCCCACTCGCCGCCGACGACCTCGCGCAGCGCCTCCCGGACGAAGTCCAGTCGCCGCTGCTGCGCGAGCTGCTTGACCAGCCCGGACGTCGGCATCGACAGCACCAGCACGCCGCCGTCGAGGTCCTGCACGGTGGCGTTGAGCAGCAGCGCCTGCGTCGGCCGGTTGCGCTTGGCGACGCCCTGCAGCACGTCGGTCCACACCCGGCGCACGGCTGCGGCGTCGAACCCGTTCGGCGCGGACGCGGTGGGCTGCGACGCGGTGGGCTGGGCAGGTTCCGGCGGGCGCGGCGGCTCGGCAGGACGCTGCGGCTGCGGTGCCGCGGCGGGCTTTTCGGCCTGCGCGGCGGGCCGCTGCGGTGCCGGTTCAGAAGCCGGAGCGGGAGCGGTTTTCTCCTGCGCGGGAGGGGTTTCCGCCGGTTTCGGCGCGGCGGGCGCCTCCTGCGCGGTTTCGGCGGCGGCGCGCTCGTGCGGTCGCTGGAAGACCCGCTTCGGCTTGTCGCCGTCGCTCGAAACCGGTGCCGCAGCAGCGGTTTCCGCGGCCGGGGCCTCGCCAGGTGCGATGGTCATCCGACGCTCGACGCGTTCGAGCCGTTGCAGCAAAGCGGTTTCCGAGTCCGACACGGCCGGCAGCAGCATCCGCGCGCACAGCAGTTCCAGCAGCAGGCGCGGCGCCGTTGCCCCGCGCATCTCGGACAGTCCGGTGTGGACGATCTCGGCGAACCTCGACAGCGTCGCCGCGCCCAGCTGCTCGGCCTGCTGCTGCATGCGGGTGAGCTCGTCGCCGGTGGTCTCCACCAGACCCCGCTCGCCCGCGTCCGGAACCGAGCTGAGCAGCACCAGGTCGCGCAGCCGGTCCAGCAGGTCGGAGCCGAAGCGGCGCGGGTCGTGCCCGGCCTCCACCAGCCGCTCGACCGTGCCGTAGACGGAGGCGGCGTCACCGGCCGCGAGCGCGTCGACCATGTCGTCGATCAGCGCGACGTCGGTGACCCCGAGCAGCGCGACGGCCCGCTCGTAGGTGACGCCCTCGTCCCCGGCACCGGCCAGCAGCTGGTCGAGCACGCTCAGGGTGTCGCGCGCCGAACCGCCACCAGCACGGATGACCAGCGGGAACACCGCCGGTTCGACCTTGACGCCCTCGTCGGCGCAGATCCGCTCCACCAGCTCGCGCATCACGCCCGGCGGCATCAGCCGGAACGGGTAGTGGTGGGTCCGGGACCGGATGGTGGTCAGCACCTTGTCCGGTTCGGTGGTGGCGAAGACGAAGATCAGGTGTTCCGGAGGCTCCTCCACGATCTTCAGCAGGGCGTTGAAGCCCTGCGTGGTGACCATGTGAGCCTCGTCGATGATGAAGATCCGGTACCGCGACTGGGCCGGCGCGAAGAACGCGCGGTCCCGCAGCTCGCGGGTGTCGTCGACACCACCGTGGCTGGCCGCGTCGAGCTCGACGACGTCGACGCTGCCGCCGCCCTCGGGCGCGAGCGACACGCAGGAGTCGCACTCACCGCACGGGTCCGCCGTCGGGCCCTGCGCGCAGTTCAGCGACCGCGCCAGGATGCGCGCGCTGGAGGTCTTGCCGCAGCCGCGCGGTCCGGAGAACAGGTACGCGTGGTTGATCCGCCCGGCGGACAGCGCGGTCCGCAACGGCTCGGTGACGTGTTCCTGCCCGGCGACCTCAGCGAAGGTCGCCGGACGGTACTTGCGGTAAAGGGCGAGCGCCACGGTCGGAACCCTACGCGGTCGGACTGACAACTCGGACCAGGGTGAGCTTCCCTGAAAAGTAAGGGGACCCCGTGCACCCGTCAGAGCCCGCTTACCCTTGCTGCCTTCCGGCCCTGGGGGAGTTCACAGGATGGACGCCGCACGAGGTCCACGGACAGTGTACCCAGACGCGGCCCCCGCTCGTAAAACCGGGGCCCACGACTCGCGTCACCAGTGGTCACCGCAGCTCAGGCCCCCTATCCGAATGGCTGAAACGCCCTGCTAGGCTTCCGCACGGAGGATTGGCCGAGCGGCCTAAGGCGCACGATTGGAAATCGTGTTGGGTTAATAGCCCTCACGGGTTCGAATCCCGTATCCTCCGCTCGCGAAGAGCCCCGGACCACTCGGTCCGGGGCTCTTCGCTTTTCTCCCCCGTTCCGGGCAGAACGTCTCTGTGCAGCGCACCGCAGGTGGCGCACGGTGCGAGCGAGGCGAACGCACAGGAGTGGAGCGGGGGCGGCTGTCGTGGGCATGACGATCGAACAACTGCGGGAACGGGTCCGCGGTCCGGTGTTCACACCGCGCGACGCCGGCTACGGGGCGGCGCGGCGGGTCCACAACGCGATGATCGACCTTCACCCGGCCGCCGTGGTGCGCTGCGCCAACGCCGGGGACGTGCGGGCCGCGGTCGCCTACGCGCGGCAGAACGCCGTCGACCTGGCGGTGCGCGGCGGCGGGCACAGCGTGCCCGGCTTCGGCACCTGCGAAGGCGGCGTGGTGGCCGACCTGTCCGGGATGCGCGGCGTGCGCGTCGACGGCGAGCGGCGAACCGCTCGCGCGGAGGGCGGCGCGACCTGGGGCGACTTCAACGCGGCCACGCACGCCTACGGGCTGGCGACCACCGGCGGCATCATCTCCACCACCGGGATCGGCGGGCTCACCCTCGGCGGCGGGATCGGTTACCTGGCCCGGGGACTCGGCCTGTCCTGCGACAACCTCATCTCCGCCGACGTCGTGCTGGCCTCCGGGGATTTCGTGGTCGCCGACGAGCAGCACAACACCGACCTGCTGTGGGCGCTTCGCGGCGGGGGCGGCAACTTCGGCGCGGTGACGTCGTTCGAGTACCGGCTCAGCCCGGTGAGCGAGATCTACGGCGGCCCGATCTTCTTCGACCTGGAACACGCGGCGGACGTGCTGCGCGGGTTCCGCGACCTGATCGCCGAGGCGCCCGAGGAACTCGGCGCGTTCCCGGCGTTCCAGATCGCCCCGCCGCTGCCGTTCATCCCCGAGCATCGGCACGGCGTCCCGCACATCGCGCTGGTGACCTGCTGGGCGGGCCCGGTCGAGGAAGGGCCGGCGGCCGTGGCCGCCTTGCGCGACCTGGCTCCGGTGGCCGCCGAACACGTCGGCCCGATGCCCTACCCGGCGCTCAACGCCGCCTTCGACGCACTGGTCCCACCGGGCTTGCAGCACTACTGGAAGGCCAACTTCGCCACCGAGCTCAGCGACGAGATGATCGCCGCGCACGTCCAGCACGGACCACGGGTTCCGGTGGTGAACTCGACGGTGCACATCTACCCGATCAACGGCGCCTGCCACCGCATCGCACCCGACGAGACGGCCTTCGCCTACCGGGACGCGAACTTCGCGACCGTCATCGCGGGCATGTGGCCGGATCCCGTCGACAACGAGGCGAACATCAGCTGGGTGCGGGACTACTACGCCGCGACCGCTCCGCACTCCCAAGAGGGTGGCTACGTCAACTTCATGGCCGCTGACGATCAGGACCGGGTCAAGGCGAACTACCGCGAGAACTACGACCGCCTGGCGGCGACCAAGCGCCACTACGACCCGCACAACCTCTTCCGGCTGAACCAGAACATCGCGCCCTGACCCGGGGTGGCGAAGCCGGAACTCCGCCACCCAGCGGGTCATTCGGCGGCGCGGAGGCGGACGACCTGCGGGTCGTGGTCGCTGATCTGGTCGGGGAACTCGGCGTTGACGTGCACGATGTCGTAGTCGGCGGTGAGCGGCCCGGCCAGCAGGATGTGGTCGAGCTGCTGCGAGTTGCCCTCGTAGACGTAGCTGTAGCGCTCCACGGGCGGCAGCGCGTCGGCCGGCGAGGTCAGGATCTCGGTCAACGGCGCGAGCGCCGGGGAGAAGCCGTAGTCGTTGAGATCGCCCGCCACCACGACCGCGGCCTGCGGATCGACGGCGAGGGTCTGGTCGACGAACCCGCGCACGGCCTTCGCCTGCTCGGCGCGCTGCTGCTCGGAGGACCGGGCCGGCGGCTGGAAGCGGCCGTGCAACGGCTGGTCGCCGCCCTTGGAGCTGAAGTGGTTGGCCACCACGAACACCGGCCGCCCCTGGAACAGGAACTCACCGGCCAGCGGTTTGCGGCTGTCGGTCCACCCGGCGTTGCCCGGTTCGACGCGGCCGGGCGAGACGCTCAGCGCGGCGCGGTCGCCGTCGGCCACCGGCTGCACCGCAGTGGTCGCGTCGCCGCCTGGGCGGTCGACGAAGGACACCCGGGCGGGGTTGAACAGGAACGCCACTCTGATGTTGCCGCCGGGCTCACCCCCGTCGGCGTTGTTCTCGGGGTCGATCTGCCGCCACTGGTAGCGCGGGCCGCCCGCAGCGGCGATGGCGTCGGTGAAGCGCTGGAGCGTCTCGTCGGCGGCGACCACTCCGTCATCGGTGGCGCCGGTGTTGTCCTGGACCTCTTCGAGCGCGAGGACGTCGGGGGCGGCGAGGTTGCCGACGACGCCCTGCGCGAGCCGGTCGAACTTGGTCTGCTCGTCGGCCGCGTCGAGGTTCTCCACGTTGTAGGTGGCGACGGCGAGTTCGTCGGACTGCTGCGCGCGGGTCGTCTCGGGCCGCGTGCCGCCGGGCACGTGCGCGCCCAGCTGCGCGGCTTCGAGCACGTACCCGCCGAAGGAGCTGTAGTCCAGCGGGCCGGAGGTGGACCCCTGCAGCCGGTCGCCGACCGCTGCCGCCGGGAACTCGCCGGTCAGCAGCGATTCGACCTTGAGCCGTCCGGCGTTGGGGTCGGCGTAGCCGGTGTAGGTCGTGCCGCCGCGCTCGTTGGCGTTCTGCTCGGGCTTGCTGGTGATCCACAGCGACCGGTACTCGTCGGTCGGACCGACCACGCGGGCGTCGTCGACCCGCAGCGCCATGGCCTCGCGCGACTCGTAGAAGTCCAGCGCGAACCGCTGCGGTTCGAGCTCGCGCGAATCGATCTCCCCCGCGGGAGCGTGCTCGACCGGCACGGTGTCGGCGGCCAGCAGCTCGGGCGGGATCTCACCGGTGCCGCTGACCTGCCAGGTCGCCGAGGTCAGCTCGGTCACGGACTGGTTCGGCCCGTCCTGGCCGCCCGGGTAGTGCTCGACGACGGTCCCGGAGGCGGTGACGGCATCACCCACCGCGACCTGCGGCGTCTGCTCCCCGGTGAAGACGAACAGCCCCTCGCTGGTGCGCGGGTCGGTGTCGGGCTGCGGGTCCTGGAACCAGAACCCCCGCGCCGAGCCGGTCGCCCGGACGCCGGTGACCACGCCCGTCACCCCGCTCACCTGCTGCCCGTTCAGCGGGGAGACCCGCGTGGTGCCCTGGATGTCGTGGATGCGCACGGCCTGCTGCGCAGCGGCGAGCGAGGCCGTGGCCGGTAAGGCGGTGGTGGCGAGCAAACCCGTGGCGATCAACGGTAAGACGCGCACGTCGCGTTCCCCCTGAAGTCGAAGAGCCGATCAACGCGGACGCTGAACAGCCAAATCGACGACAGCGTGAACACCGAACCCCCTGAGCAGAACTCGCCACGATCCACAGGGGCGGGGCATGCAAAAGGGCCGGTCCCCGAGAGGACCGGCCCTTGCGAGCGGTAGCGGTGGGATTCGAACCCACGGTGGCTGTTAACCACACGCGCTTTCGAGGCGCGCTCCTTAGGCCGCTCGGACACGCTACCGCCGATAAGGCTACCGGCCGCCTCCTCGACGCCTGCAAAGGGGGGTGCGCCTCCCGGCGCGCACCCCGCGGCAACGGGTGGTTCCGGTCCGAACCGTCCATGATCAACGACCGCTTTGCCCGGTCAGTCCGGACCAGAACCGCCCATCGGCGAGGTCCCCGAGGCGGAGTCAGAGCGCGTGAGGCCCGTGGGAGCGGTGGGTGGCGAAGAAGGACTCCAGGAGGGCTGCCGACTCGTCGGCGAGGACACCACCGACGACCTCCGGGCGGTGGTTGAGGCGGTTGTCGCGGACGACGTCCCAGAGCGAACCGACGGCCCCGGTGCGCGGTTCCCAGACGCCGAAGACGACCCTGGCCACCCGGGACAGGACCAGGGCACCGGCGCACATCGTGCACGGTTCGACGGTGACCGCGAGGGTGCAGTTCTCCAACCGCCAGCCGTCGCCGTGGACCTGGGCGGCGGCGCGCAGGGCGAGGATCTCGGCGTGCGCGGTGGGGTCGCCGTGGGCTTCGCGCCGGTTGCAGGCCTCGGCCAGCACGCGGCCTTCGGCATCGGCGACGACGGCGCCGATGGGCACGTCGCCCGTGGACGGCGCGTCGGCGGCCACCCGCAGCGCGGCCCGCACCAGCTCGACGTCGCCGGCGCGGGCCTCGGTGGTGTTCACCGGTACATGTTCTCCAACAGCTTCGAGAAGTCGTCGCCGAACCCGCAGCGCTGGGCGATCATCTCCAGCTGCTCGTCCGGGTAGAGGTCGACCTCCTCGATGATGACCAGCAGCTCGCCCTCGGGAAGACCCAGGTCGGACAGGACCGCGAGGTTGCCCTCCGGCCAGACCTCCTCGTCGTCCTCGTCCGGAGCGTCCACGCGCAGCAGGTCGAGCACGTCCGCGGCGATGTCGTAGTCCAGCGCCGCAGCGGCATCGGACAGCAGCAGGTCCACACCCCCCGGGACCGGGCGGATCAGCACGAAGAACTCGTCGTCCACATTGCACATTCCGAACACCGCGCCGGTGGAACGCAGCTCGCGCAACGCCGTGATCGAAGCGTCCAGGCCGGTCAGCACCGAGTTGTCCATCGCGCTGCACCGCCACCGCCCGTCTTCCCGGACCACGGCGACGGCGAAGCCTGCGACCGGCTCCTGCACCGTCATGGAGACACCGTAAAGCGTACGAAGGCCACCCGAAAGCACTATTGCGATTGTCGTATCCATCAGGGGACGGAATGCGCTCAACCGGGTGCGTGCGATGTGGCTCCGTCGGGCAGGATGGACGGATGCGTGCCGTGTGCGTGATCGGACTGGGACTCATCGGCGGATCCGTGCTGCGGGCCGCCTCCGGCGCCGGGCGCCCCTCGTGGGGTGCCACCGCGTCGGAAGCGGATGCCGCAGCAGCCCGCGACGACGGTTTCGAGGTGCTCGAAACCGATGCCGCGCTGCGCCGGGCCAAGCAGGAGGACGCGCTGGTGGTGGTCGCGGTGCCGCTGACCGCGCTGCGCGGGGTGCTGCGCGAGATCGCCGAGGTCCACCCGGGCGCCTGGCTCACCGACGTGGTCAGCGTGAAGGACCCGGTCGACTTCGAGGTCCGGAAGCTCGTGCCGAACGCCCGCTACGCCGGTGGCCACCCGATGGCGGGAACTTCGGCCTCGGGCTTCGCGGCGAGCTCGGCGGAGCTGTTCCAGGGCGCCGCCTGGGCGGTGACCATCGAGGAGGCCACCACGATCGACGCGTGGCGCGAGGCAGCTCAGCTGGCGCTGGACTGCGGCGCCCACGTGGTCCCCACCGGCGCCGCCGCGCACGACGACTCGGTGGCCCGGATCTCCCACCTGCCGCACCTGTTCGCGGCGATCCTCGCCACCGTCGGCGCGGACGGCGGCCCGCTCGCGCTCTCGCTGGCGGCGGGCTCCTTCCGGGACGGAACCCGGGTCGCGGGCAGCGACCCGGAGCTGGTGCGCGCCATGACCGAGGGCAACAAGGCCGCGCTGCTCGACGCCGTTGACGACGCCCTGGGTCGCTTGGGCGCCACCCGCGGTTCGCTCGCCTCCACCGGCGGCCTCAAGTCCACTCTGGACTCGGGCCACGAAGCCCGGAAGCGCTTCGACGACCTGGCCACCGGCGAGGGCACGACGACCTCGACGGTCCGCCTCCGCCCCGAAGCCCTGTCCCGACTCCGAGACCTCGGCGAACTCGGCGGCCGAATCACAGCCATCGAAGAGGACCAGGCGACGACCCAAGTCCCCGTGGCCTAACAGGCAAGCACCGAAGGTGCTTTCTCAGTACCCCACCTGAGCAGCTGGCACCGCCGGGGGTTCTGAGCGGCTTCGTGGCGAGCACGCCGCGACGCCGCGTATTCCGCATACTCAAGGAGTGGCGCACCCGCACCGCTAAGCAAACCGACCACAGCGCCACGGACAGAACACGAAGAAGAGGTCGCCCTGTGCGTGGGGGCGACCTCTTCTATGGTGCGCTCCGACCACTGGTCGGGACGGCTCTCGCCTGGTCCCGCCGCCAGCCTGGGCCGCAGCGCCGTTGCTTCGAGTTGTCCTACTGGCCGGGCGGCGGGGGCTCTTGCTGGTCTCCGCCGACGAAGCCCTTGCCCTTCTCCACGGCCTGGTCGACCTGGTCCTCGTGACCGAACTTGTCCTTGGCCGCGTCACCGGCCTTGTCCATGCCCTGCTCGACCTTGTCGCCGTGCTCCTGACCGAGGTTCTGCAGCTTGTCCTTGAAGTCTCCGAAGCCCATGGTGCTCCTTCCCGCGCCTCGTGGAAAGCATCGTTCAGTCCCCGGCGAAGCTAAGCCCGATCGTCGGTTCCTGCTCGACGCAACACCCGCCAGGGCAGGGCCAATGACTCGTCCAGGTGACACCTTGCGCGCGGTCGACCACGGGTCTACCTTGAAGTGACCTGATGACCAGATTTGCAATTCTGGTCAACGAGTCACGGAGGTAGCCGCATGACACAGCCCACCGACCGGGCGGACCGCATCCTCGACGCGGCCGCCGAGCTGATGGTCCGGCTGGGCTACCGCAAGGTCACCATCGACGACATCGCCCGCCGCGCCGGAATCGGCAAGGGCACCGTCTACCTGCACTGGCGCACCAAGGAGCAGCTGTTCGAGGCGCTGATCATGCGCGAGTCGATCGGCGTGCTCAACGGCCTGGTGGAGGCGTTCCGGGCCGATCCGACCGAGGTCCTGCCGCACCGGTTCTTCGCCCGCAGCTTCCTGGCCGCCATGCGCGATCCGCTGATGAAAGCGCTCGTCACCGGCGACACCGAGCTGCTGGGCAGCATCAAGCAGTCCGCGCACCAGGGGCAGTCCCAGCGGTTCGGCGACCGCTACCGCGAGCTGATCTTCAAGCACCGGCTGCTGCGCGACGACGTGCCGGACGTCTACATGGCCGTCGTCGCCACCGCGACCGGCTTCCACCTCACCGACAACATCAACCCGGAATTCGCCGCCCTCGACGACGAGGCCAAGGCGAGGGCGCTGGAACACACCATCCGGAACGCGTTCGAGCCGGCGGGCGACCCCGATCCCGAGTCGCTGACGACCGTCGCCGACGAGATCGGGAGCCTCTTCGACGAGCTCAACGAGCAGTTCCGGGAGTGGATCTACACACCACAACAACGCGGCTGACCGGCCGCGATTGGGGGCATCACATGACCGCACTGGCCGACACCTGGGGGATCAACGCCGCGCAGTTCTGGCTGCGCGGCCAACGGCCGGACCGCGAGGTCGACTACGACGAAGCGACCGGGATGTGGGAGGTCCACGGGTACCCGGAGATCCTGCGGGCGCTCAGCGACCCGGCGACCTTCTCCTCCAACACCCAGCGAATGGTCCCGGAGGCGAGCGGGTTCTCCGAGGGCAACCTGACGCAGCTGGACCCGCCGGACCACCAGAAGCTCCGGAAGCTGGTCAGCCACGCCTTCACCCCGAAGGTGGTGGCCGACCTGGAGCCGAGGATCGCCGAGATCACCGTCGAGCTGATGGATCAGATGGAGGACCGAGCGGAACTGGTGGCCGACCTGGCCTACCCGCTGCCGGTGATCGTCATCGCCGAACTGCTCGGGGTTCCCGCCAGCGACCGCGACAAGTTCAAGCGGTGGGTCGACGGGATGTTCAACTCGACCAACAAGATCTCGATCAAGGAACGTTCACCCGAGGACGAGGCGTACTTCGCCTCGGCCATGGAGCAGGTCGGCGAGCTCGCGCACTACCTGACCGAGCACGTCCGCGAACGCCGCGCCAAGCCCCGCGAGGACCTGCTGACCAAGCTGGTCGAGGCCGAGGTGGACGGTGTCCGGCTCACCGACGCCGAGATCACCAACTTCGGCATGGTGCTGCTGGTGGCCGGGCACATCACCACCACGATGCTGCTGGGGAACACGCTGCTGTGCCTGGACGCGCACCCGGACCAGTTCGCGGCGGTGCGGGCCGACCGGTCGATGGTTCCGGCGGCGATCGAGGAGTCGCTGCGGTTCCTGAGCCCGTTCGCGGCGGTGTCGCGGGTGACCAACGAGGAGACCGAGCTCGGCGGGGTGCGCATCCCGGCGGACCAGATGCTGCTGCTGTGGATCGCCGCGGCCAACCGCGATCCCCGGCAGTTCGCCGACCCCAACGTCTTCGACGTGACGCGCGATCCGAACCCGCAGCTCGGCTTCGGCCGCGGCATCCACTTCTGCCTGGGCGCTCCGCTGGCCCGGCTGGAGGGCAAGGTCGCCCTGAACCTGCTGCTGGACCGCTTCCCGCAGCTGCGCACCGATCCCGACGACGCACCGGAGTTCCTGCCCAGCCCGAACATGACCGGCGTCCGCAAGCTGCCGCTGCTGCTGCGGTGAAACCCGCTGGCCGTCGTGCCGCGCAGATCAATAGTCTGCGCGGCATGAGCAACATGACGGACGCGTTCACCGAACGGCTGCGCGCCCTCGGCGCCGAGGGCGAGGTCGTCGAGTTCGACACCGGGGTGCCCACGGCCGCGGCGGCCGCCGAGCAGCTGGGCTGCGAGGTCGGGGCGATCGCCAACAGCCTCGTGTTCACCGCGGACGGCGACCCCCTGCTGGTGATCGCCAGCGGCGCGCACCGGGTCGACACGCGAGGTCTGGAGCGGTCGCTCGGGGTCCGCAAGATCCGGCGGGCCAGTCCGGAGTTCGTCGCGGAGGCGACCGGTCAGCCGGTCGGCGGCGTCGGGCCGGTGGGGCACCCGCAGGCGATCCGGACGGTGGTGGACCGCGCGCTGGCCGCGCATCCGACGGTCTGGGCGGGGGCCGGCAGCAAGCACGCGATGTTCCCGACGAACTTCGCCGAGCTGCTGCGGATCACCGGCGGATCCGCGGCCGACGTCGCCCAATCCTGAACGCCACCGTCAGGGGGAACCTTTTACGACTGGTGCGAGGCGACCTGACGGCGGCATCAGCGCCACGTCACCGCAAACCACCCTTTTGGATTCGCTTTCAACACTCAAGGTGACAACCACGCGGAAGTCACCCTTTCGCCGGATGAATTGAGTTGCGTCGGGCAATCATTCACGAGGAGGAACACTTTTCGGTGAAGACCCCGTCGGAGCATCTGCGGCCCGGAGGTCCGGCAGGTACACCTTGATTTGCCCGATTCCGGGTCAGCCTGATCCAGAAATACCCCCGGGCAAGCCGAATTGGAAGGAAGGCAATTATGCGCTCGCTGCTTCGTCCCATTGTCGTCGGTGCGTTCATCCTGCCGCTCGCTTTCGCCGGAGCAGGCCTTGCCTCCGCAGGCGACATGGAGACGCGCGGAGGTGGCCACGGGAAGTGCGTCCACCACTCCTGCAACTGGTGGGACTGGGACACCACCGTGAACCACAACGACACCTCCATCATCAACGCAGGCATCATCGGCTGACCCGCTCGCGGACCGAGGCCCCGCCGGCCACACCCGGCGGGGCCTCACCTACGGGTCGGACCTGGGCACGCCGCGAAATGTCGCGCGGTAGGCGCTCGGGGAAACACCTAGTTCGCTTTGCAGGTGCTGGCGCAGCGACGCAGCTGTTCCAAATCCTGAATCGCATGCAATTTTTTCGACCGGAAGGTCTGTTTCCTCCAACAGTTGCCGCGCTCGCTCCACCCGTTGCCGGGTCAGCCATTGCAGCGGAGAAATGCCGACTTCTTCGCGGAATCGCCGCGTGAAGGTGCGCACGCTCAGCGAGTCCTGCGCGGCGAGTTCACGCAGCGTGAGCGGCCGGTCGAGGTGTTCGAGCGCCCACGCGCGCGCCCGAGCGGTCGTCGAGACCCGCGGTTCCGGAACCGGTCGGCGGATGTACTGCGCCTGGCCACCCTCCCGATGAGGTGGAACGACGGTGGTGCGCGCGACCTCGTTGGCCACCGCCGCCCCGTGGTCGCGGCGGATCAGGTGCAGGCACAGGTCGATGCCCGATGCCTCCCCCGCCGAGGTCAGCACGTTCCCGTCGTCGGTGTAGAGCACGTCCGGTTCCAGCTCGACCTGCGGGAACAGCCGGCGGAAGTGATCGCAGGACTTCCAGTGCGTGGTCGCCCGTCTGCCGTCGAGCAGCCCGGCCGCGGCCAGCACGAACGAGCCCGTGCAGATCGACGCGATCCGGGCGCCGTCGGGGATCCGCGCGAGTGCGGCGGCCAGGGAGGGTGGCAACCGCCCCTCGGTCTCGGTCTCGTCCGGCTCGTGGCTGGCGGGCAGGACCACCGTGTCCGCGCAGGCGAGCGCGTCCGGTCCGCGCTCGACGTGGATCGGGAAGTCCGCGTCGGTGCGGACGACGCCCGGCACGAGCGCGCAGGTCACGACCTCGTACAGCGGTTCGCCGGAGGGCGAGCGGGCGCTGCCGAACAGCTGGTGGACCAGACCGAGCTCCATCGGCATCACGCCGTCGCGGACCAGCACCGCCACCCGAGTGGACATGGCCCGATCCTTTCACATGTTGGCCATCAGGCCACTCGTCGCGAGCCCCACCTGATCGCAGGGTGGGGGCATGTCCGTTCATCGAGCCTGGTGGGTCGCCGCGGTGACCGCCGTGGTGATCATCGGAGCCGGAGCATGCGCCACGACCGCCGGGCTGCTGGTGGCGCCGCTGCACCACGAGTTCGGCTGGCCGCACGGCACGATCAGCGCGGCCGCCTCGGTGAACCTCGTGCTGTACGGGCTGACCGCGCCGTTCGGCGCCGCCGCGATGGATCGCTTCGGCATGCGCCGGGTGGTCACCGCAGCCCTGTTGCTGATCGCCTCCGGCGCGGGCCTGACCACCGCGATGACCGCGCCGTGGCAGTTCGTGCTGGGCTGGGGACTGCTCGTCGGCACCGGTTGCGGAGCGCTGGCCACGACGTTCGCCGCGCTGGTGGCGGACCGCTGGTTCGCCGCCCGGCGCGGCCTGGTCGCGGGCGTGCTCACCGCCGCCACCGTGTTCGGCCAGTTCGCGCTGCTGCCGGTGTTCTCGCTGCTGGTCGACTTCGACTGGCACGCCGCCACCGGCGTTCTGGTCGCGGTCGCGCTGCTGGTCACCCCGCTCGCCTGGGCGGTGCTGCGGGACCGTCCCGCCGACGTCGGCCTGCTCCCCTACGGCGCGACGCACCCGGAACCGCGGACCGCACCCGCGTCGGTGGCCCGCGCGGTGCGCGCCCTGCCGCTGCGCAGCGGCGCCTTCTGGCTGCTCGCAAGCACTTTCGCCGTGTGCGGCGCGTCGACCAACGGCATCATGTGGACCCACTTCACCCCGGCCGCCCACGACCACGGGATGCCGACCGGCGTCGCGTCCTCGCTGCTCGCGGTCATCGGCGTGGTCAACGTGCTGGGCACGGTCGGCTCCGGCTGGCTCACCGACCGCGCGAACCCGCGCCTGCTGCTGACCGCCTGCTACGCGTTCCGCGGCGTCTCGCTGATGCTGCTGCCCGGACTGTTCGGGCCGTCCGTGCAGCCGGGGATGCTCGCGTTCGTGGTGGTGTTCGGCCTGCTCGACGTGGCCACGGTCCCGCCGACCATCGCGCTGTGCCGGGAGCTCTACGGCACCGACGGCCCGATCGCCTTCGGCTGGATCAGCGTCGCCCACCAACTCGGCGCCGGAACCCTGGCGCTCCTCGGCGGCCTGGCCCGGGACCTCACCGGCACCTACGCCCTCCTCTGGCCGGCCACCGGCGCGCTGTGCCTCACCGCAGCACTGCTCGCCACCCGGATCCCCCGACCCGCCGCAGCCCCCGCTCAAGCGACCTGCGCACGTTGAGAACCCCGAACCTCATGCCCGCGCTCAGCCCGATCAGGCGGTGAAGACACGTCGCCGTTGTGGTCAGGCGGTCTTGTTCATGCCTCCGTCGACGATGTGGTCGGCGCCGGTGATGTTCGCCGCGCGCGGTGACACCAGGAACGCGACGAGGTCGGCGATCTCCTCCGGTTCGCCGACCCGGCCGGTGGAGATCGACATCATCTCGGGCAGCAGCCGGTCCATCACGTCGTCCCGCGTGGTGCTCGCCTGATCGGCGAACACGTCCGCGAACGCTCCCGGGTCAGTCCACATCGGAGTCCGCACGGGCCCGGGAGAGACCGTGTTGACGCGGATGGCAGGCGCGAGCTCCTCTGCCACGGCCTTGGTGAAGTTGCCCAGCGCCGCCTTCGCCGCGCAGTACGGCGCGATCATGCCCGATGGCAGCCTGGTGTTCAGCGAGCCGATCGTGACGATCGCGGCTCCCTCCCTGCCGCGCATGGCGGGCACGGCGCTGCGCACGGCGCGCACCGCGCTGAACAGGGTCACGTCGAAGATCCGCTGCCACTGCTCGTCGGTGAAATCGTTGATCGACGCCGCCGGTTCGCTCGCGCCCACGTTGTTCACCAGGACGTCCACTCCGCCGTGCCGGCCGACCGCGACGTCGATCAGCTCAGCGGCTCCGCCCGGCGATGCGAGATCGACCGGGACGAACGTCACCGAGCGCTCGGCGCACAGCCGCTCCAACTCCTTCGTGGCGTTCCGCGCACCCACCACGACGTGCGCCCCCTCGCTCGCCAGCACGGACGCGGCCGCGAGTCCGATCCCCTTGCTGCCGCCGGTGATCACGCAGACCTTCTCACGCAAGTTCAGCTCCATGGCCACCACTGTGCGGCGCCGCGAACCCGACCGCTGGCGGATTTCGGGCATGGCGGTCAGCTCCGCGGCCCGCCGGTCGTGGGCGTGACATGACGAATCGTCGGAGTCGCCCGTATCGTCCAGTTATGCGCAACTCGAAAATCCGGATCGTCACTGCCGTCGCCGGCGCCGTCTTCGCACTCGGCGCGACCGCCGGCTGCGACTTCGCCCAGCCCCCGCAGCAGGAGGACCAGCAGGAGCAGCAGGACGGCGAGCAGCAGCAAGAGGACGGCGGCGAGGAGCAGGAGGGCGACAACTGATCGCACCGGCGCGGAGACCTCCGGAGCTCGGGGGTCTCCGCCGCGGTCGGTCCCTGCGCGCCCGGCTCAGTCCAGCGGGATCGGGACGGCTCCGCCGGTCACGGTCACGCGGGGGTCGTCGGGTCCGACGTCCACGGTGATGTGGCTCGGGCGCCCCATGTCCTCGCCCTGGACGACCGTCAAGCGGCGCGGTTCGGCCACGTGCCCGAGGTTTCGCAGGTAGCCGCCGAGGGCTGCGGCCGCGGCACCGGTGGCCGCGTCCTCCACCACCCCGCCGACCGGGAAGGGGTTTCGGGAGTGGAAGACCTCGTCGTCCTGCCGCCACACCAGCTGGAGCGTGGTCCAGTTCCGTTCCAGCATCAGGGTTTTGAGCGCGTCGAAGTCGTAGTCCAGGTCCGCCAGGCGTTCCCGGGTGCGCACGGCGAGGACCAGGTGCTCATTGCCCCCGAAGGCGACGTGCGGCGGGAAGGCGCTGTCGAGGTCTTCGTCGTTCCACCGCAGCGCTTTCAGAGCTTCCCGGACCTCGCCGTCGGTGGCGGCGCGGCTCGTGGTGGCGACGCTGCGCAGGCCCGCTCGGACGACTCCGGAGGAGTCGGCGCTGGTGCTGATCGCGATCTCCCCCGCCGGGGTGTCGAAGTGGAGGTCGCCGGTCGTGGTGCGCTCGGCGAGCGCGACCGCGGTGGCGACGGTCGCGTGCCCGCAGAAGGCGACCTCGGCGAGCGGGCTGAAGAAGCGGAGAGCGTAGCGCCGCGGCCCGGTGGGGAAGGCGAACGCCGTCTCGGAGTAGCCGACTTCAGCGGCGATCTGCTGCATCCGGGTCTCGTCCAGACCCCTCGCGTCCAGCACCACACCGGCCGGATTGCCGCCGGTGGGGGTCGAGGTGAACGCGGCGTAGCGGTGAATGTCAGCCATGCGTCCACCGTCCACCAGCTCCCCCATTCGTTCAAACGATGGATTTCGATCGCTCCGATCGACTGAGCCGATGGCCTTGAGGCGTGGACACCGATCTGCTGCGCACGTTCCTCGCCGTGGCCCGTCGCGAGAGCTTCACGGCCGCCGCGGCGGAGCTGAACCTGGTCCAGTCGACGGTGACCAGTCGGATCAAAGCGCTGGAGAAGACCCTCGGCGCCCGCTAGCCGATCGAGCTGGTCGCTGCGGTCGTTCGCGGGTCGATTTTTGGCGATTGGCGAAGGCAGTCGATCACCGTTGCGAGAGGGCCTGGTCCTTCCCCGTCAGCCCTCGCGAGAGCCGCACGCTCGCTCAACAATGGACCTCATGAGCGATCCCACCGCCTCTACGCCCGGCAGGTGGCACATCGGCCACGGAGAACTCCTGCTTCGCCACCGCTACGAAACGGCCAGCATCGTCAACGACATGCTCGTTGCGATCTGGTTCATCGCAGGAAGCGTCATGTTCTTCCACCCCGCGATGTTCAACCTGGGCACCTGGATGTTCCTGCTGGGCAGCATCGAACTGGCGATCCGCCCCACCATCCGCATGATCCGGCACGTACATCTGCGTCGCCTCCATCACGCCGCCGGACACGAATCGGACCAGGACTTCTAGCGCTTCCCGGCTCACCGCCCGCCAGGTGGCCGACGTGCTGGGCCATCCCCACCCGTTGATGACGCTCAACACCTGCATGGGCCGGGGCAAGTCTCCCGGCTCACCGACGAGGCGCTGTCGTTGGTGGTCAAGACGGCGGATCCCAAAGTTGGCGATAAATTGGCGAACCGTCCTGCAGAGGACTCCGGCGGGGAGGTCGAGAGCGAGGCGTAAAAGCAAGAAACCCCCAGGTAACTGGGGGTTTCTGCTGTCTCGACCAGACGTGCGCCCGTAGGGATTCGAACCCCAAACCTTCTGATCCGTAGTCAGATGCTCTATCCGTTGAGCTACGGGCGCTTGTTCAATTGTCGGGTCCCACCCTAGGGTAGGGCCCTTGCGGAGGCTCCGGGATTTGAACCCGGGAGGGGGCGTAACCCCCAACCGCATTAGCAGTGCGGCGCCATAGACCAGACTAGGCGAAGCCTCCCGGCGTCCTTCGCGGCCACCGGAGAATACTTTACACACCGCCTCAGCGCCTTCGAACAGGGGGGCCCTTAATCCTCCGTTCACTCCCTAGCAGTGTTGCTGAGCTGCACAAACGGATCCAGCGACGCCGGGTTCTGGAGGGCGTCGCGGCTCACGGCCCGCTCCGGCGGGGTTCCGGCGAGGATCTTCTTCACCGGGACCTCCAGCTTCTTGCCGTTCAAGGTGCGCGGCACCTCGTCGACGACGATGAAGCGGTTCGGCACGTGGCGCGGCGAGAGCTCGGTGCGCAGCGCGGCCTTCAGCTCGCCGATGACGTCCTGCAGCTCCACCCCCTCGGCGAGGACCAGGAAGCACAGGAGTTCGCCGTCGGTCTCGCCCGCGCCGGAGGTGTCGATCACCAGGGAGTCGGCGATCTGCTCGAAGCCCTCCACCACGCGGTAGAACTCGGCGGTGCCCATCCGGACGCCGCCGCGGTTGAGGGTCGAATCACTCCGGCCGTAGATCACCAGCGAGCCCCGGTCGGTCATCCGGACCCAGTCACCGTGCCGCCACACGCCCGGGAACGTGTCGAAGTAGGACTCGCGCAGCCGGCTCCCGTCCGGGTCGTTCCAGAAGAACACCGGCATCGTCGGCATCGGCTTGGTCAGCACCAGCTCGCCGACCTCCTCGTGCAGCTCCTCGCCGAACTCGTCGTAGGAGGCCGCCGCAGCGCCCAGCAGCGGGCAGGAGATCTCACCCAGCCACACCGGGACGTCCGGGCTCGCACCGACGAACGCCGTGCACAGGTCCGTGCCGCCGGAGACGCTGGCGATCTGCACGTCCGCGCCCACCGCGTCGGCCACCCAGCGGAAACCGTCGGTGGTCAGCGGAGCACCGGTCGAGCCGACCGCGCGCAGCGCCGAGAGGTCGAAGGCGTCCTTGGGGCGCAGCTCGCGCTTCAGGCAGCTCTGGATGTACGGGGCGGACGTGCCGAAGAAGTTCACCCGGTATCGGGCCGCCAGCTCCCACAGCGCTGACAGCGACGGATAGCCCGGGCTGCCGTCGAAGAGCACCAGCGTCGTCCCGGTCAGCAGGCCGCCGATCAGGAAGTTCCACATCATCCAGCCGGTGGTGGTGAACCAGAAGAACCGGTCCCCCGGGCCCAGGTCGCAGTGCAGGCCGATGGCCTTGAGGTGTTCCAGCACCATCCCGCCGTGCCCGTGCACGATGCCCTTCGGCAGACCCGTCGTGCCCGACGAGTACAAGATCCACAGCGGGTGGTCGAACGGCACCGGCGTGAATTCCAGAGCCGCGCCCCGGTGGTCGGCCAGCAGCTCCGACCAGTCCAGCGCGCCTGGCAGCCGGTGCTCCTCGCCGAGGTAGTCGATCAGGACCGTCGCGGCCAGGCCGGGCATCTCCGCGCGCAGCTGGTCGACGGTCTCGCGGACGTCGAAGCGGCGACCGCCGTAGCAGTAGCCGTCGACGGCGATGAGGACCTTCGGCTCGATCTGCACGAACCGGTCGGCCACGGCGCGGGCGCCGAAGTCCGGCGAGCACGACGACCAGGTCGCCCCCAGGCTCGCGCTGGCCAGGAACGCCACGAGCGTCTCCGGGCTGTTCGGCGCCAGCGCGGCGACCCGGTCGCCCGCACCGACGCCCAGCTCGGCCAGCGCCGAGCGGGCCGCGGCGACCCGGTTGCGCAGCTCGCCGTAGCTGATCTCCTCGCTGCGGCCGTCCTCGCGCACGAAGACCACCGCGAGGTCCTCATCGCCCTTGCCCTCGCCGTCGCGGAGAGCGTGCTCGGCGTAGTTCAGCGTCGCGCCCGGGAACCAGCGGGCACCGGGCATGACCTCCTCGGCCAGCACCTCGTCGGCGCGCTCGTGGAAGGTGACGTCGAAGAACTCCGCGATCGCCGACCAGAAGCCGGGCAGGTCGGCCACCGACCACTCCCACAGGGCGCGGTAGTCCGACACGTCGAGTCCGCGCTCATCGCGCAGCCAAGCGCGGAAGGCGGCCATCCGGCTGGCCGCCACCCGTTCCGGACTCGGTTCCCACAACAGCTCCGGTGCGGTCGTCATGGGCTACTTCCTAACCCACCGGAGGCCCTCCCTGCCAGGGCGAACATCACCCCGGCGCACCGCTTCAGCGAAGGTGCAGGTCGAACCAGTTGCGCGCGCGGCGCAGCGCCTCGGCGGCGGCGTCCTCGTCGAGGTCGAAGCGGTGGCCGGCGCCCGGGTAGCGGACGACGTCGGTGACGACCTCGGCCGCGTCGGTGATCTCGCGGAGCTTGTCGACCTCACCGGCCTCGACGTCGTCGCCGTAGAGACCCAGCCACGGGCACGCCAGCTCACCGGCGACGTCCACCAGCGGCGGCAGCTCCGCCGACAGCGGTTCGAGGATGCCGCTGCCGCCGACGCTCACAGCGGCGCCGAGCGAACGGTTGGACGCGACCACGAGAGCCGCCGAACCACCGATGTCGAAGCCCACGATCCCCTGCCGGTCGGCAGGAACGCCCTGGTCGGACAGCCAGAGGAACGCGGCGTCGGAGTCGGCCAGGATCGACTCGCCCGAGAGCTTGCGCACCTGCTCCTGCTCGCACTGGTCCTCGGCGAGCTCGTCGGTGCCTTCGCGGTGGTACAGGTGCGGGGCCACCGTGAGCCAACCCTCCTGGGCCAGGAGGCTGCAGAGCTTGCGCACCCGCTCCGTGATTCCGCGCGCCTCGTGGAGGAAGACGAGGCCCCCGCGCACCACGTTGTCGGGCTCGGCGACGGTCAGCCGCAGGCCCGTTCCGTCGGTGAGCGCGATCGTCTCGGTACGGGTTTGGATCATGTCCGGCAGGTAACCACAGGTAGGTAAACATCGAGCAACACGGTCATCCATACGGACCAACACTCGATCGAAGAGCACCTCATCGTGATCGGGGTTCGACTGTCCACTTCACGGAGGCGGGAAGCGGACAGTGGTGGTGTGGGGGCGGGGGACGTCGTACTAACGTCCTGGTTGACGGAGCGAGGTAGGAGATGTCGATGAGCGTGCGCACCCGTGCCGACCTGGAGCAGTTGCCGCCCTACGTGGCGGGCCGGACCGTTCCCGGTTCGATCAAGCTGGCCAGCAACGAGGTCTCCGAGGGACCGCTGCCCAGCGCGGTGACCGCGATCAACCAGGCCGCGACCGAGGTCCACCGCTACCCCGACATGGGGGTGAGCGCGCTGACCGAGGCGCTGGCCGCGCACTACGACGTCGCACCGGAGCAGATCGCGGTCGGCTGCGGCTCAGTCGCGCTGTGCGAGCAGCTGGTGCAGGCGACCTGCACCGCCGAGGACGAGGTCATCTTCCCGTGGCGGTCGTTCGAGGCGTACCCGATCATCACGCAGGTCGTCGGGGCCCGGCAGGTGAAGGTGCCGCTGACCGGTGAGCACGCCCTGGACCTCGAAGCGATGCTGGCGGCGGTCACCCCGGCGACGCGGCTGATGTTCGTGTGCACGCCGAACAACCCGACCGGCACCCTGGTGCGCGAGGCCGAGCTGAACGCCTTCCTCGACCGCGTGCCCGGCGACGTCCTGGTGGTGCTGGACGAGGCGTACTTCGAGTTCGTCGACGACCCGGAAGCGCCGGACGGCGTGGAGATCACCCGGGTTCGCGACAACGTCGTGTCGATGCGGACCTTCTCGAAGGCCTACGGCCTGGCCGGGCTGCGCGCCGGCTACGCGATCGCGCCGGTGAAGGTCGCCGAGGCGCTGCGCAAGGTCACGATCCCCTTCAGCGTCAACGCTCTCGCCCAGACCGCCGCGATCGCCTCCCTGCAAGCACAGGACGAGCTCCGCAGGCGCTGCGCCGACGTGATCGCCGAGCGCGGCCGGGTGCACCGCGAGCTGGCCGCGATGGGCTACGAGGTCCCGGAGACGCAGGCCAACTTCGTGTGGCTGCCGCTCGGTGAGCGCACCACCGCGTTCAACGAGCACTGCCTGGAGAACCGGGTCGTGGTGCGGGCTTTCGTCGGCGAAGGTGCCCGGGTGACCATCGGCCAGGCGCACGAGAACGACGCGTTCCTGGCCGCCGCCAAGTCCTTCGGCGGCTGACTCGGAACGGGTCTCCCGCGCGGGAGAAGGAGCAACGGTGGTGGCCGGCGAAGAGAGGGGGAGTACTTCGCCGACCACCACCGATGCGGATGCGGTCGCTTGAGCCGAAACGACCGCACTTTCTACGCGTAGCGATCTACGCAGCACCGGAATGTAGTGGCGGGCCGGGCCAGCCGCTACAAAAGCGGCAGGGGTCCACCCGTTCAGGTGGCCGACCCATCCATCCGAGTGGACTTCAGCCGGTCACCGCGTGGTGGCCCTGCACCGCGACCGGCGCCGGGGCCTCGGGCAGCGACTCCTCGCCGGGCGAGACCTCGTGCGGCGGCTGCGTGGCCGGCGGCTCGGTGGGCTCCTCCGCCGGGGGCTCGCTCGGGCCCTCCACGATCGGAGCGTTCGCCCCGCACACCACGTTCTGCGGCGACGCGACCGGCACGACCGCGCCGAGGATGGCGATGTTGTTGCCGCACAGCTGGATCGGCAGCACGCTCATGTTGTTGTCGTTGCCGACGTTGACACCGTCGTTGTCGGTGCTGTCGGCGAACGCCTGAGTGCCGCCGATGACCATGCTCGCGGTGCCCATGGCCAGCGCGCCCGCCAAGTAAGCAGTCTTGCGCATAGATCGCTTCCTCTTCCTTTTCCGGTGGGGAATTCCACCCGCGGCGAAGTCACCGCAGGTGGACGAGCGTGCCCAGTGGCAGCGTTGCCAGCAGGCGCAGCGCGTCGTCGGGGACGCGGACGCAACCGTCGCTGCTGGCCTGGCCGAAGACCGAGGGGTCGGGCCAGCCGTGCAGCGCGACCGTGCCCGGCCCGCCTCCGTACGTGCTGAAGGTGTTGGAGTGGATGCCGAGCGGCAGGATGATCGGGCTGAACTTGGTGACCGTTTCCTCGATCGCGGCCATGATGTAGGTCCGGCCGCGCGGCGTCGGAGCATCAGCCGCCCCGACGCCGACCACCCACTCCCCGATGACCGCGCCGTCCCGACGCACCGTCAGCCGCCGCGCGTCGATCTCGACGTCGACCACGTAGGGCGTGCGGGCGCGTTCGACCTGGTCGTCCTCCAGCACCCAGCCGGTGGCGCCGTTGGGCCGGGAGGGCAGCAGGACCTGTGCCCACCGGCCGCGTTCGGCGATCACCGGCACCCACGTGGGGTTGTTCAGCTGCTTGGCGGGCAGTTTCGCGATCACCGGCCCACCGGGCGACTGGTGCACGGCCACGTCGGCCTGCACCCGCAGCACGACCCCCTCCGTCAGCCCACCTGGGGCGGGATCAGTTGGGGCGGTGGGGAATTCGGTGAACGTGGTCGCGTCGGCCTGCATGCCCAGGTCGGCCCTGGCCATGGCGTAGGGAGGTCGTTCGACCGGCGCACTGCCCTCCGCCGCGCAACCGGTCAGCGCGAGGCATGCCAAGCCCAGCGAGGCGGCCGTCAACGACCGCGCCACGCGTGCGGTGCGTCCGGCTGTGCGACGTAGGCTCATCATCGGCTCCTGGCCCGTTGGCGCTGCGGTCCTCCGGGTCGAAACGCCTTGGGGCGCCCGGAGGTGGTCAGCTGATCGGAGAGATCACATGCCGACGGGAAGGTATCGGGGTGTTCCAGCACCACCGCACCGGGCCGCGCAGCGGCGGCGAGGGAAATTCAGCCTCTGATCAGCTAAAACAGGCTTTCCGACGCACCACCGGGGCCTCGTTACCGAGCAGTGATCACCTGATGGTGTGGCTCTTTTACCTCGTTCGAGCGACAGCTTCTAGTCGAGAGCGCGGCGCAGGAAGAACTTGATCCCCAGCGCGCCGAACAAGGCCGTCGCGAACAGCAGCGCCAGCACGCACACCCACGGAGCCATGTGCGGGATCCCCGGCAGCAGGGCGCCGCGCATGCCCTCGCTGACGTAGGTCAGCGGGTTGATCGCGCACAGCACCTGGAACCAGCGCAGGTGCTCCAGCTGCGCCCACGGGAACTGGGTCGCGCCGGTGAACATCAGCGGCGCCAGGATCACCGCGAACATGATGTTGATGCGCCTCGGCGGCACCGCCGCACCCACCGTCAACCCGACCGCCGCGCCCGCCGCCGACCCCAGGACCATGCACAGCAGCGCGAACGGCAGACCTCCCAGATCCCAGTCGATCCGGCCGAGCATCCACACGCCCATCGGCACCATCAGCACCGCCGCGAACAGCCCGCGCAGCGCGCCGAAGAGCATCTTCTCCACGGCCACCCAGCTGATCGGCAGCGGCGCGAGCAGCCGGTCCTCGATCTCCCGCGAGTACGAGAAGTCCAGGACCAGCGGGAACGAGGTGTTCTGCAGCGCCACCAGGAACGCGTTGAGCGCGATCATGCCGGGCAGCAGCACCTGCGCGTAGCCGGGCTGGGTGTAGCCGAGCTCGCCGAGGACCTTGCCGAAGATGAACAGCAGCGCCACCGGCTGCACCAGCACCTGAGCGAGGAAGCTCGGCAGCTCCCGGCCGGTCACGAAGACGTCCCGCCCGAGCACGGCGAGGAAAGCGCGGGCCGAACTCATCGCAACTCCCGTCCGGTCAGGTCGATGAAGACGTCCTCCAGCGTCGCCGAGCCCAGCGACAGGTCGCTGACCGGAATCCGCTGCTCGTGCAGCGTCTGCGCGATCGGGCCGAGCAGCGCGGCGGGCTCGGCCCCGACGTAGAGCCGGAGCCGCAGCTCAGCGGCATCGTCGGCGCTGATCCGCTCGACCCGGTTCACGCCGCGGACCTCGGCGAGCAGGTCGGCGATCTTGTCCGGGTGGTGGCCGTCGGTCAGCACCGTGGCGTCGAGGGTTCCGCTGCCGGGCAGCGAGCGGATCAGGGCTTCCGGGGTGTCCAGGGTCAGCAGCGTGCCGTGGTCGACGACCCCGACGCGGTCGGAGAGCTTCTCGGCCTCGTCCATGTCGTGCGTGGTCAGCACCACCGTGACGCCCTGGTCGCGCAGGTCGTTGATCCGGTCGTGGACGAACAACCGGGCCTGCGGATCCAGCCCGGTGGAGGGTTCGTCGAGGAACAGCACCTCGGGCTCGTGGATCAGCGCTCGGGCGATCATCAGCCGCTGCGCCTGCCCGCCGGAGAGGTCGTCGACGCGGGCCTTGGCCTTGTCGGTCAGCCCCATCCGGTCCAGCAGCTCGTCGGCCAGCCGATTCCGTTCGGCGCGCGGAACCCCGTGGTAGGTGGCGTGCCAGATCAGGTTCTGCCGGGAGTTCAGCGAGCGGTCCAGGTTCACCCGCTGCGGCACGACGGCGACCCTGCTGCGCGCGGCCACCGGGTTCGCGGCGACGTCCACCCCGGCGACCACCGCTCGCCCGCTGGTCAGCTGGACCCTGGTGGTGAGGATGCCGACGGTGGTGGTCTTGCCCGCACCGTTGGGCCCGAGCAGTCCGAAGACCTCGCCTGCGCGCACCTGGAAGGACAGCCCGTCGACCGCGTTGGCGCGGCTCTTGGGATAGCGCTTGACCAGCTCGCTGACCTCGACCGCGACCGCCACATCGACCCCCTGTTTCGCACTCGATGCTAGTCGCGACAACCGGACGTCAGGCAATCCATTTTCCACCGGAGGTTTCCGACCTGGACACGCTTCCCCGCAGAGCTCGGTAACCTGACCGGGTGAGTGAGGCGACCGAGCAGCTGACCCCCTGGCTGGGCGACACGGAGATGACGGCCTGGCGCGCCTACATCGTGGGCAGCGCTCTGCTGGAGCATCGGCTCAACCGAGAACTGCAGCTCGCGCACGGCCTGTCCATCGCCGACTACGAGATCCTCGTCTCGCTGTCGGAGGCTCCGGACATGCAGATGCGGATGAGCGAGCTGGCGAACGGCATCGCGCATTCCAAGAGCCGCATGTCCCACCAGATCCGCAGGATGGAGAGCGAGGGCCTGGTCCGCCGCCAGGAGTGCCCGCAGGACGGCCGAGGCGTGCTCGCGGTCCTCACCGAGGAGGGCCTGGCCAAGCTGCGCGAAGCCGCCCCGTCCCACGTCCAGGGCGTCCGCGACCACATGATCGACCTGCTCGACGCCGAGGAGCAGAAAACCCTCGCAGCGATCTTCAGCCGCCTCACCGACCACCTCCGCAGCCTCGAATGACCCCGGACCGGCTGTAGGCCGACCACCCGGAGTTGGCTACGCTGCGGCGTGGAAGCGTGGCAGAGCGGCCGAATGCACTCGCCTTGAAAGCGAGCGTCGGGAGACCGACCGCGGGTTCGAATCCCGCCGCTTCCGCTCAGCTGACCAGCACGAACAGGACCCGGCGGGGATCTTCCCCGCCGGGTCCTGTCGTGGCTCGTCTCAATTCTCGTCTCAAATGCCCTCGAGACTCTGGTGGGTGTGCCGCACAGCCGGGCTATCCCGGCGAACAGCGGAGTCGTCCCACCATCACCGTTGAACACCGGCGGTTCCCTAAGAGCCAAACGGTACGAACGATCGCTGAGCAGCCGCAGCCGAAGCAGCTCTTGCCTGAACAGATCGCCAAGCTGCGGGACGACAACGTCAGGACTTCGGCACTCCGCCAGCGCCCACCGTGGCGGCAAGCTGAATACGCCCATCAGCCCACAGCCACCACTGGATCCGACATGACTGCTGAGACAGAGCTCCGCCAGGCCGCAGACACACTGGACCAAGCAGCTCAGGTCGAGCTGGTACTAACCTTGCCGACCGGATCCGCCACCGTTGACCTAAAGCCTCTCGCCGCCGTGCTGAACGCTTACGCGGATTTCGCGAAGGATAGTCCGTCGCAATTGGCCTCGAGAGGCGCTTTGTCAGAGTCACTCGAACTTGCACAGCGAATCAACAACGCGTGTTAATTCACCAGGAATGATGTGAGCGTCGACCGAGATTGCGAGCACGGGCCAGGGGTCAGTTGTAGCCACGAGTGGCCCACCGGCCTCCTCTTGTTCATCCGCGATCGGCCTCAGTCAGCATTCAGGCGACGCCTCTGCGGCTGCGCCCAAAGCGTCTCCCCGACTTTGTCCGCGATCATTCCGAGGACGGTTCCGGTCACGCGCTGGTAGCGGTTGGCCATCGAGGGATTCGACCACCCCATCATGTGCTGCGCTGCTCGCTGCGTGATGCCGAGCTCTAGGAGGACCGTCGCAGCCGTATGCCGGGCGTCATGAAGGCGTGCATCCCGGACTTGCGCAGTCCGCGCCGGCCGGCATCGACATCACCAAAACCGTCCCCGGCGTCCTACATGCCTGGCACCAAACCCTCACCGGCGGCCGGTGGGCGCTCGCGATCACTCGAAGGGACGCATAACGTCCGAATCGTGGCGGACGAGTTAAGCGTCAATGCCCATCGGCATGGCCGCCCACTATTCACCGGCACGTGTGGTTTCGTGCGTAGCAGGGCTAGGCCTGCGTCTTGGACCGACCTCGAGCCCAGCGCTCATCCTGAAGACCTGACGGCGTGGTGCCCACCGCGCAAGCCGAATCACGGTTGGAGCCGCCATGAGTGCGAAGCTGAACACCGAGCAGCACGTGATCGAGCGAGACCGGGGCAGGCGGATCGCCGAAGCGGTCTACGGAACGATCGTGCTGCTCGCTGCACTCGACTACCTCGCCGATGAGCACCCCGAGGCGGGGGAAGCCGCGCTGACGATCGCTGGTGGCGCGGCGGTGCTGTTCCTCGCCCGGCTGTACTCCGAGTTCGTGGCACAGCGGATCGCCGTGGACCCCGAGAGGGGGGAGGTTCTGGGGCGGATCGCGGCGGCAAACTGGCCAGTCGCGGCGGTCGCCGGAATCCCGGTCGCGCTCCTGGTCATTGCCACCTTCGGCGCGTTGAATCTGGATCTCGCTTTCGACATCGCGTCCGGGTACTGCGTCCTGCTCCTCGGCACCGCGGTCTACGTAGCTGCCCGACTGTCCAATGAGAGCAGGGTTTACCGAATCCTGTTCACAGTCAGCGCGTTCGGGGTAGGTCTGTTCATCTCAGCATTGGACGAGATGTTCTGATTGTCGGGGAGCGGTAGGAAGCTGCCGGGAGCTGCCGCCAGTGTCGATGTTGGTGAGCTGATCAGTGGTGCGCTCGTGACTGATGACCAATGTCGGGCCCCCGGCAAGTAGTGATCAGAGCGCTTGGTGCCGTTGATGCACAAAAGTGCACGTGCCGAGCTAGAACCGCCAGCAAACTCCTGAGCCGGCGCTAATCCGCCGTCTCAGTTCTCGTCTCATTCGTGCTTGTTCGGCGCTGTTCAGCGACCGCAGATCTTGAAAGCGAGCGTCGGGAGACCGACCGCGGGTTCGAATCCCGCCGCTTCCGCTTTATGAGCAGGACGGACAGGACCCGGCGCGGATCTTTCCCGCCGGGTCTTGTTGCTTGTCGTCTCGTTCGTCGACGCTGCTTGAGCTCTCACAGGCAATTGACCATGCCGGATATGTCGGTGGGCTTCGGAAAGCTGCGCCGCATGATCCTTAGGTCCTTGACCGACGTAGAACATGCGATCCGAGCTTCATGGAGTGCTGACACCTGCGCCCCAGAAGACATTCCCGACTGGCACCCCGACAACCCAGCCCGAGGCCAATGCGGCACCACGGCTCTCGTCCTCAACGATCTCTTCGGTGGCGACCTCATGCGAGGAGATGTTCACCGCGACGGCGCATGGGTCGACTACCACTGGTGGAACCGTCTCGGCGACGGACTGGAACTGGACCTGACCCGAGAGCAGTTCGCCGCCAACGAGCTCGTCGGCCACGGGGAAGCCACCTCCCGCCCAACCGGCAGTGGGCGCCTCGACGCTGAGTACGAAACCCTCCGGAGACGGGTTCGAGAACGCCTTGAGCGCTAGCCACGCTGCTCTCGCTGCTGCTCGGGTCAGGTTGGGGTTCGGGAGGTTCTGGTTGGGGTGTTGCGGAGGCCGAGGGTTCGGCGGATCTTGCGTCGTGCTTCGTCGATCGCGATGCGGGCCGGGTTGAACGCGACGACGAGGACGATGGCGTCGCGCGGGCCGAGGATCGACGCGAACCACTCGTCGATGTCCGTGCGATCGGACGTGGGACGTTGCGTCCACAAACCGGTTTCGGTGTCGTCGTAGGCGTCGGTGATGACCAACGTGCGGCGGTCCAGCCGGTCGGCTTGGCCGAGGTCGGCGGCGGCGTCCGCCGCGATGCGCTGGACGTGGTCCGGGATCGCCTGGCCCGGGGCGGGCCAGGTGGCGTCGGTCGTGCCGGTGGCCGATGACCACGCGCCGTAGACCAGCGGGTTCCCGGTGCGCATCACCGCGTGCAGGCTGCGCGGTGCGGCCTTGACGATCGCCGAGCGCAGCAGCGCCCGCCAGATCGTGCTGGACAGACCCGCGCCCTGGTAGTCCGGGTGCACGCCGGCGGAGTTGGCGTAGAAGCACCTGCGTCCGCCGAACTTCCGGTCGTTGCTGGCCACCCACGCCACCGGCAGACCGGCGGGATCGAACACGATCACGAGGCCCGACAACTCGTCCAGCTTCTCATCGGAGAGCCAGTTCTCCCAGAACTGCTCGGTGGTCGCGGTGAACGCCTGCACCGCGACGGACGGGAACGTGGCGCGCAGGTGCTCCCGGGCCGGGGTGGAGAGCTGTGATGTCACGTCCGTCCAGAGCAGACCTGTCAGGCCGGTGCCTGCGGAGACCTTCTTCGCTCCGCTGAGGAGTTCGGACGGGAAGTGCGAGGACGCGGGTTCGTTGGTCATGTCCGTCTTTCTGGTCCGGGTGAGCCGCTCGCGGCGGCGTGGTCGGTCTCCGGTCATCGGCTCGGGGGTTCGCGGTCGAGGACCGCGCGCACGGCTGCCGCGAGGCGCTCCCTCACGTCGGCGGGGATCCGCACCGCGCCGTCCGCGTCGACCTGGCGAAGGGGTCGGCGCAGCAGCGCGGTCGGCAGGTCGACCACGCAGGTGGTGATCACCTCGACGCTCGGGCCGTCCTGCCGTCCCCACATCGCCGTGCTCAACCGGCACAGCACCTCGGACACCAGCCTCCGGTCGAGCCCGAGCAGCGAGTCGGCGAGCTCCTCGGGCAGCTCGGGACCGAGGAGCTGCTCCCTGCGCACCGTCATCAGCATCCGAGCCGCGGCCGGACGCCGATCCGCCACCACCGCCGGGGCATCGGCGGCGGCGACCACCGCGTTCATCGCGTCCTCGGGCGTCGGTGACGTGCCGAGAGCTTCATCGATGAGCGCCGCTTGCAGGTCCAGGAAGTCGGTGGCGGCGCGCAGCCACATCCGTCCGCGCAGCGCCGCCAGCGAGCCGAAGGCGTGGTAGATCGCACCGTTGGGCACACCGCCGGCCGCGGAGAGCCGGCGCACGGTGAGCCGCTCCGGCCCGTCGTCGACGACGAGCCGTTCGGCGACGTCAAGCAGCTGATCGAGGTCGTGTACACGCGGTCGGGGCACGACTCGCACGTTAATGGAGCATGCGCTCCACAACAACCTCGCCCGGCCTGTGATCTCCCCGGCTTCTCACTCCTCGGCGGTTCCCCGGCGCGTCCCGGACCGGCAGCATTCAGGAGTGATCGCGTGGAGGGCTCGGTGAGGATTCGTCGGGATTCGCTGTGGGGTGATCGCGATTTCCGACGCCTGTGGGTGGCGGACGGGCTCAGCCAGATCGGCGCGAGGATCAGCTTCGTCGCGCTTCCACTGCTGGCGCTCGCCGAGCTGAACGCCTCGGCATTCCAGGTGTCGATGCTGGTGGTGCTGGAGACGGCCGCATTCCTGGTGCTGGGGCTGCCGGTGGGCGCGTGGTGCGACGGCTGGCGCAACCGCCCGGTGCTGCTGATCGCCGACGTGGGCCGAGCGGTCACGTTGGGATCGCTGCCGGTCGCGGCGGCCTTCGGGGTGCTCACGCTCGGGCACCTGTACGCGGCCGTGGCCATCACCGGGATCTTGACCGTGTTCTTCGACGTCGCGCACCAGACCTACCTGCCTCGGTTGGTGGAGCGCGCGCACCTGGTCGAGGGGAATTCCAAGCTCCAGGCGAACATCTCGATCGCGGAGGTGTCGGGGCCTGCCGCCGGAGGGTTGCTCGTCCAGTGGCTGACCGCTCCCCTGGCGATCGTCGCCGACGCCCTGAGCTTCGTGTGGTCGGCGGCGTGGCTGCGCTCGATCAAGCACGCGGAACCTCGGCGGGAGCGGCGAACCGACCGCCGGTTGATCAGCGAGGTCCAGGAGGGACTGCGGTTCGTCTTCACCCATCGGCTCCTGCGCGCGATCGCGTGCAGCGGGGCCAGCGTCGTGTTCTTCCAGGCCGGGAGCATCGCGATCACGATCACGTTCCTGACCGTCGACATAGGACTGACGCCCCAGAAGGTCGGCGCGCTCACCAGCGTCGGCCCGCTCGGAGCGGTGGCGGCCGCGCTGACCACGGGCGCCATCGCGCGCCGGGTCGGGCAAGCGCGGCTGATGCGGGTGGCGATCGTCGGCATCGGAGCCGGGATGCTGCTGGTGCCGCTGACCGGACCTGGCCCGCACCTCGCCTGGTTCGCCATCGGCGGCCTGATCAGCGGGTTCAGCCTCGTCGCGTTGAACATCGTGGAGGTCAGCTTCCGCCAGATGCTGTGCCCGGACCACCTGATGAGCAGGATGAACGCGACGATTCGGTTCATGTTCCGCGCGACGGCGCCGTTCGGGGCGCTGCTGGGCGGGGTGAGCGCGACCCAGCTGGGGATGCGGCCGACCTTGTGGATCACGGGCGCGGGCGTCCTGCTGTCGTCGGCGTGGCTGCTCAGCTCACCTCTCCGCCACGTCCGCGACCTTCCCCTGGACGAGGACGCCACTGTTCGTCCGTGAGGTCGCCCGCGGGCGGTTCTGGTCCGTTGCGGCCACGGCTCGACCCGGCGGGCCGCGGCCGCTCGGGAGTCACAGCCAGCCGCTGCCCATGCGAGTGAGGTGGTTGTGGAGCTCGACCGTCCAGTCGACCTGGGGAATCGCCTGGTAGTCGATGTTGAGGACGTTGGTGAGGTCTCGGCCGCTGGAGAGCAGGCCCGCCTTCTTGTCCCCTTCGATGATCACGTCAAGGCCGTCGTGCCCCGCGATGAAGGTGACCTCGAGCTGCTTCAGGCGCGGGTAGTTCGGGGAGCCGTGGAACTCGATCTCCTGGTAGAACGGCAGCGTCTGGCGGGTTCCGCGCAGGTGGCCCGCCTCGCAGTCGACCCGGTGCAGGCGGAAGCCGAGGCGTTCCACCGCCTCCAGCAGGACGTGCTGGGCGGGCAGCGCGCCGACTCCGACCGGGTCGGTGTCGGTGGCGTCGACCGCGCCGCTGATCTCCAGCCTCGTGCGGACCGCGATCTCACTGCCCGGCAGGTGCCGACCGTCGTAGAACGTGATCGGGGTTTCCATCGGCGCCGCCACCTGGAACGGCAGCTCCAGGACCTGACCCGGCTGCAGGGCCACGCCCTGCCCGACCCGCTGCCGGCCGAAGCCGCGCACCGACTCGACCTCGTCGTCGTTGACCTCGCGTTCCACCCGGGTCACGAACTCGACCGACACACCGTCCAGCTGCTGCGCGACCTCGCCGCCGCGCAACCGCACGACCCCGTGGACCTGCCCTCCCGGCTGCACGCCCGGGGTGCGCAGCTCGGTCTCCACTTCTGCGCCGCCGACGCCGACCGCTGCCAGTAACTTCTTGAACATGCCCCCAGTCTTCCGGGCGCACGCGCCGCGCGGGCCCGAATCCCCCATTGTTCAGGCACTTCTCAGCGAAACCGCGACGACGGCCGCGCGGGTATAGCGTCGGGGCATGACTCAGATCGATTTCCAGTCCCGTGTCGGCGTGTGGTGGACCAGCGATGCCTGGAGCATCCAGGACGTGCGCTCGCGGGCGAAGGAGATGGAAGGGCTCGGGTACGGGTCCCTGTTCTACGGCGAAGCGTTCGGCAAGGAGTCCTTGACGCAGGCCGGGGCTCTGCTGGGAGCCACCGAGCGGCTCGTGGTGGGCACCGGCATCGCCAACATCCACGCCCGCGACGCCAAGGCCGCCGCGGCAGGTTCGCGGACGCTCAGCGCGCTGCACCCGGGGAGGTTCGTGCTCGGACTCGGCGTCAGCCACGGTCCCCTCGTCGAGGGCAACGCCGGGACCTACGCCAAGCCGCTGGCGACCATGCGCGACTACCTCAAGCGCATGGACGAGCTCTCGGACAAGGTCGAGCCCGGTGCCGCCCGACCGGCCCGGCTGCTGGCCGCGCTCGGCCCGAAGATGATCGAGCTGTCCGGCACCGCCGCCGACGGCGCGCACCCGTACCTGATCACCCCGGAGCAGACCGCGAGCACGCGCGAGCTGCTCGGCCCCGACAAGTGGGTCGTCAGCGAGCAGGCGGTCGCCCTGACCACCGACCGCGAGGTCGGGCTGCGCCGCGCCCACGAGCACCTGCACATGTACTCGCAGCTGCCGAACTACCGGAACTCCTGGCTGCGGCAGGGTTTCGACGAGTCCGATCTCGTCGTCGGCGGATCCGACAAGCTCGCCGAGCACCTGGTGGCGATCGGCGACGCCAAGGCGATCGCCGAGCACGTGCAGCGCCACCTTGACGCGGGGGCGGATCACGTGGTCATCCAGGTCCTCGGGGACGCCCCGTCGGCGGACCCGCTGCCCGCGCTGCGCGAGATCGCACCCGCGCTCGATCTGTGAGCCTCGTGCCAGGGTGACGGGCCAGTGATCTTGCGCCGATAGGGTCAGCGCGTGAGTGGAACCGAGCAAGAACACCCCCACGACACCGAGGACCTGGTCCGCCTGGTGCTCCTCACCCGCCAGGAGCTGGGCTGGGACCAGGCGAAGCTCGCCGCGTCGGCCGGAATCCCCGAGTCCGACGTGGCGCGCTTCGAGGCGCAGGAGATCGTCCCGGCCAAGCCGCTGGCGCTTCGGTTCCTCGAAGTGATGGGTGTGGTGGTGCAGTCCTGAACCCGCTCGTCATCGAGGGTTCAGCTTCCCGACGGAGGGCTCGGGGAACGCGGTCTGCCCTGTGCTGCGAGCATGGGGGTCGTGGATGAGACGCAAGACGTGAAGGCCCGGCCCAAACCCACCGGCGCCGTCGTGTGCGCGCACCTCGGCATCGGGGTCGACGACGAACAGGCGAAGCTCGCCCGCGACCGCCTCAACAAGTCGCTGGCGAACTACAGGGTGGCTTTGCTGGCAGGGGAGCAGGCGGGCGCCGAGGTCGTCGGCGCCTGAGGGCGCATCGGCCAGGGCAGCGGCGAGCACGCTCCGTCCGGCGGAGCTAACTCGTCGCGATGCGCTGCGCCTTGGCGCGTTCCTCCGCAGCCCGCTCCTCGCCGATGAACGGGGCGACGACGCAGAACAGCAGATCGGGCAGCAGTTCGGGCAGCTGCTCGGCCTCACCGCGCTGCACGCGGTTGTAGAGGACTTCGAGGACCGCCCCGACGATGGTCTCGGCGGTGAAGCTCGCCCCGAGCGCGGTCTGCGGGAAGTTCCGCGTCTGCTCCGTGATCACCTCGGTGAGGCTGCGGATGATCTCGCCTCGGCGGCGCAGCGCCTCAGGGCCTGCGGCGAAGACCTCGACGATGCCCAGCACCGCCGCGTCCGGATCCGCCGCGAGCTCGCGCAGCGTGCTCTCCAACGCCTCGCGGGCGCTGGAGACGTAGTCCTCGTGCGCCGAGTAGGCGTCGTGCACGGCCGCGACCAGGCGCTCGGCGACGTCGTCGAGCGCGGCGAGGAACGCGGCCTGCTTGTTGGCGAAGTGCTGGTAGAAGGTCTTGCGCGAGACGCAGGCCCCGCTGACGAAGTCCTCGACCGTCGCGTCCGCGTAGCCGCGCCGACCGACGGCGGTCACCACGGCGCCGAGGATGCGCCTGCGCTGGTCTTCGGCCACCTGATCCGCCGGGATTCCGTGCCGCCCAGGCGGCAGCTTCCGCTGATCGCGGGGAACCCTGGCGCCCAACTGCCTGCTACCTCGCTCGTGGTCGGTGAATCAGCTTGCCGTAAGCAAGATCTTCAAATCAAGCTTACCGGCCCGCTAACGTGCCCGCGTGGACATTCCGGGGGGAACAAAGGTGGGCACGTGATCTCGAATTCGCCTGAATCGTTCGCCGATGCTGTGGAGGCGTGGCACGCGGCCTGCAAGCAGGCGTGCCTGGAGAACCAGAACTGCCTTGATCGATACGGCGCGGTGGTCGCCGCGCTGATCACCTGGTTGGCCGACAACCCGGCCGCCGCCCGGTTGTACTTCGGTGCCTGCGATGAGACCGGGCATCCCTGGTTGTCGACCTACGTCCGTTCCTCCGCGAACGATCTGACCAGGTCACTGGTCGAGTTGAACGCGGCGCACAACCAGCCGGAGAACAAGACGAAGATCGAATTCATCATCGGAGCGCTCCGCCATCTCGTTCGCGAGGAATTACGCAGGGAGACGATCGACCACACCCGATTGGCCCTCCGACTCACCCGATTCTCCCCTCTCCTTCGAACGAATCGGAACTGCGACGACCACTGGTGATCAAACCTGTCATTGCGGTTTAGAAACATGCGTGTTTCTATATATTTCCCCTCGGGCGCAGCCTCGAATTCACCACCGCTCCCACCACTCCGCGACGCGAAACGACGTGCCGTCGGAGCTGCGAGGCATGCCCACGACAGGAGGTCATGATGCGCGCAGGACGACACAAGATCGCAGCAGTGGCGATGATCGCCGCGTTCTCCCTCGGCGGCGCCGCGGCGGCCCAGGCGGCCACCGCCCAGGCCGTGCAGTGGAACCCGCAGAACACCGTCGAACCCATCACCCTGGCCAGCGGGACGCAGCTGGTCATGACGGCCAACACCGGCACCGAGGTCAGGTGCGACGTGGTCAACGGCAACGTCCAGGCACCTGTCGCCGGCAACCCGGCCGTCGCCGGAACCGTGGATTCCTCCGGCGCTCCGGCAGCGCCGACCATCACCCGCTGCACCAACTCGCTCGCCCCGTCCGCGGCCACCACCGTCACCCCGTCCGGCCAGTGGCTGGCCACCGCGACCAGCACCGGCAGCGTGGAGATCAGCCAGGCCAGCGCGACGGTGACCATCAGCGGCGTGTGCACGATCACCGTGGACAACGCCGCCGTACCGGCCAACGGCTGGGACAACGGCACCCATCAGCTGACCGCCAACTCCAACGCCTCGTTCCCGATCGGGGAGAGCGGCCTGCTCTGCGACGGCGCTACCAGCGCGACGCTCAGCGGCGCGCTGCAGCTCCCGGCAGAGGTGACCATCTCCTGACCCGGTGAGCGGGGCGCGGTGACGACCGCGCCCCGCTCAGCGGCCGGTCAGCTCGCGTTGTGGCCGTGCGGGATCGCCCGGCCCTCGGCGTGCGCGGCGAAGGTGGACAGCTGCGCCTGGCGCGTGCTGGCCCGCTCCTCGCGGGTCTGCATGCCGTTGACCGCCTCCGTGCTGTGCGAGTACGCCTCGACGACGTTCGCGAGGCCCTTGGCGTTGCGCTCCAGGGCCACGCGGTCGATGTTGCCGAGGTGGTCGCCCGCCTGGTGGTAGTTCGGGTCGTAAGCCACACCCGCCGTGCCACCCCACTTGGCGGCCTGGGCGTCGGTCTTGACCCCCTCAGCACCGGTGAACAGCCCACCCGCGGGAATGCCGTTGGCGATGAACTCGCCGTAGTCGGAGCGGCCGTTGAAGTCGGTGCCCTCCAGCTCCACGCCCTCCGCGGCCATCGCGGCCACGAAGTCCTTCTCGATCTGACCCGAACCCTGCGGGCCGGGACCCGAGCCGACGGCGTCGGAGTCGTCACCGTCGTAGGCGAAGTAGCCGGCGTTCGGCGAGCCGATCATGTCGAAGTTCAGGTACAGCGCGATGTCGAGCTGCTGCTCGAAGGTCAGGCCCTGCACGTACTTCGTGGAGCCGATCAGGCCCGACTCCTCCGCGCCCCACCAGGCGAAGCGCACCGCGTTCTCGGTCTGCGGGCTGCCGCCCATGCGCAGCGCGGTCTCCAGCAATCCGGCGCTGCCGCTGCCGTTGTCGTTGATGCCCGGCCCTTCCGCGACGCTGTCCAGGTGCGCGCCTGCCATCACGACGTTGTCGGGGCGGCCGGTGCGGGTCTGCGCGACGACGTTGCGGGTGGTGACGGTCTCCAGCCGCGACTGGACGTCCAGCTTCACCTCGGCGCCCGCCTGCCCGGCCAGGGCCTCGCCGACCTGCTTGGTCACGCCCGCGCTGGGGATGCGCGCGTCCGCGGGGTCGCCGAGCGTGCCGCTGAGGGGCCCGTCGACGTTGTTGTAGATGATCGCGCCCGCCGCACCGAGATCCGCGGCGACCCGCTGCTTGTCGGCGAAGGTGCAGGACCCCCGCTGGATCAGCACGACCGAACCCGCCACGTCAGCGGGGAAGTCGGTGGCCTCGCAGCCCGGGGTGTCGTCGACCGCGGCGACCGACAGCGGAGCGGTGATCCCGCCCTGCGGGGTGGCCGGGGAGTACTCCAGCGCGTCGCCCTCGGTCGGCTGACCGGCGACCGCGAGGCTGAAGGAGTCCAGGTAGTAGGCGTCGTAGGTGAACTCCGGGGTGGTCACGTCGAAGCCCGCACCGCGCAGCTTGCCCGCGACGTGGTCCACGCTCGCCTCGTACCCGGGAAGCCCGGACGCGCGGTTCCCGCCGTTGCTGTCGGCGATCCGCTGCAACGCGATCAGGTGACGGTTGACCGCGTCACCGGTGATCCGGTCGCCGAGGCCGGCCGGCGCTGCGGAGGCCGGGGCGATGGCGACCAGAGCTGCCGCGCAAGTGGCGGCCACAGCAGCAGCCGTGCGCCTGGGTGTGATGGTTCGCGAACTCATCGAGCTCCCCCGTTTTGTGCGGATCGAGTGGTTGTCCGACACAGTCAAGCGAACCCGGACCGAGTTGGAGAAGCGGGAATCTTTCCCGTATTTCCCGACTCGGCCCGCGTTCTCGGTTTTCGCGCCGCCCGAGGCTGACTACCGTCACGGGCATGCATGGGATTTCAATCCGCGAGCCCGGTGACCCCGACGTTCTGGTGTGGACCGAACACCCGGACCCCGAACCCGGCCCCGGTGAGGTGGTCATCGACGTCGTGGCCAGCGCGGTCAACCGCGCCGACCTCGCTCAGCGCCAAGGCAACTACCCGCCGCCCAAGGGCGCAAGCGAGGTCCCCGGACTGGAGTGTTCCGGCACGATCGCCGAGATCGGCGAGGGCGTGACCGGCTGGAACGTCGGCGACGAGGTGTGCGCGCTGCTCGCGGGCGGCGGCTACGCCGAGCGGGTGGCCGTCCCCGCGGCGCAGGTGCTGCCCAAGCCCGCCGGGGTGGACCTGGTGGAGGCGGCCGGGATTCCCGAGGTCGGCTGCACCGTCTGGTCGAACGTCGTCATGGAGGCCGGACTGCGCGAAGGTCACGTGTTCCTGGTGCACGGCGGCGCGGGCGGCATCGGGACCTGCGCGATCCAGATCGCCAAGGCGCTGGGCGCGCGGGTCGCCGCGACCGCGGGATCGGCGGAGAGCCGGGCGCTCTGCGCGGAACTGGGCGCCGACCCGGTGATCTCCTACCGCGACGAGGACTTCGTCGAGGTCGTCAAGGGTCTCGGCGGGGCGAACGTCATCCTCGACAACATGGGTGCGTCCTACCTGGACCGGAACCTCTCCGCGCTGACCACGGACGGGTTCCTGGCCGTGATCGGGATGCAGGGCGGCGCCAAGGCTGAGCTGAACATGGGCAAGATGCTGATGAAGCGCCTGCGCATGTCGGCCCTCGGCCTGCGCGGGCGCCCCGTGGAAGGACCGAACGGCAAGGCCCGCATCGTCGCCGACGTGCGCGAACGCCTCTGGCCGCTGATCGAGAGCGGTGAGGTGCGGATGCCGGTGCACACGCGGATCCCGATGGCCGAGGCGTCCCGCGCCCACACCACCCTCGAATCGGGCGACGTCCGGGGCAAGATCCTCCTGGTGCGGTGAGGGCCGGATTCGAATTTCGCGCGAAATTCGAGCCCGAACTTCGGCGTTCAAATTTCGCGCGAAATTCGAATTTCCCACCCGGTCAGGTGAGGTCGGCGACCGCCTGGAGGAGCTGGTCGACCTCGGTGGAGTTCGTGTAGTGCGCCAGGCCGACCCGGATGGCTCCGCCGACCTCGGCCGCGCCCAGGGCCGCGAAGACGCCGTGGGTGCCCGGGTCGGCGAAGGCGCAGATGCCCTGGTCCGCCAGGTGCGAGACGGCGTCCTCGGCCTTGACGCCGTTGACGGTGAAGGCCACCGACGGGATCCGGCGCATGGCGTCGCCGATGAGCATCACCTCGGGGAGCTTGCGCAGCCCGTTGGTCAGGTTGGTCAGCAGACCCGCCTGGTAGGACTTCACCGCGCGCAGCGAGGTCAGCAGCCGTTCCCGGCGCGGCCCGATGGCCGCGTCGTCGAGACCGGCGAGGTAGTCCACGGACGCGATCAGGCCCGCGAGCAGCGGCAGCGCGTGCGGCCCCATCTCCAGGCGCTCAGGTCCCCGAGCGCTGTGGTCGAGCGAGACCGACGGCAGGTGGTCGAGCATCGCCGGGTCGCGGAAGGCCAGCGCGCCCACCTGCGGACCGCCCCACGCCGAGGCGTTGACGGCGACCACGTCGGCGCCCAGCTCGGTGACGTCCAGCGGGACGAAGGGCGCGGCGGAGGAGGCGTCGACGACCAGCAGCGCGTCGTGCTCGTCAGCGGCCTCCGCGGCCGGGCGGATGTCCGGCCGGGTGCCGACCGCGCCCGAAGCCGCCGTGATCGCCACGACCTTCGTGCGCGGCGTGACCAGGTCGCCGTACTGCCAGGTCGGCAGCTCGCAGGTCTCGATGTCGATCTCGGCCCAGCGCACGGTCGAACCGGAGCGCTGAGCGGCGCGCTGCCACGGGTCGACGTTGTCAGGCGAGTCCAGCCGGGAGACGACGACGTCGTCGCCGATCATCCAGCCGTCGCCCAGGGCGTCGGCGAGCCTGCCGAGCAGCACGGCGGAGTTCGGCCCGAGCACCACTCCGGAAGGCTTGGCACCCACGAGATCCGCGATCGCGCGACGAGCGGCCTCCACGATCGCCTCGGCGCGCTGCGAAGCGGGGAAGTTCCCGCCGGGACCGGAAACCGGGGCCCGCAGGGCGGTGGACGCCGCCGTGGCCACCTGCTCGGGAACCTGCATGCCTGCCGGGGCGTCCAGGTGCACCCACCCGTCGCCGAGCGCCGGGAAGAGACCGCGAACCGCCGCGACGTCGAACGCCATGATCCAGACATTACTGAAACGCGGGACTCGGCGGCGTCCAGGGTGGTCGATACTGCATCACTCGCGAGCCGTCGCCCCAGCGCTGCGGGCGAGTCGGCACGACCCCTCCCACGACCTGGCGGCACACTGGAACCATGGCAGCCATGAACGAACAAGAGCGCCCGCAGGTGTTCGTGGTGGGCGAGGACGGCAACCCCGTGGGTGCCGGCGCGACCGAGGTCGGCGAAGAGGGCCAGGAGCACGGCGAGGACATCAACGGCCTGGTGGAGCAGCCGGCCAAGGTGATGCGCATCGGCACCATGATCAAGCAGCTGCTGGAGGAGGTGCGCCAGGCGCCCTTGGACGAGGCCAGCCGCAGCAGGCTCAAGGAGATCCACCAGTCCTCCATCCGGGAGCTGGAGCAGGGCCTTGCGCCGGAGCTCATCGAGGAGCTGGAAAGGCTGTCGCTGCCGTTCGCGCAGGAGACCACGCCCTCGGACGCCGAGCTGCGGATCGCCCAGGCCCAGCTGGTCGGCTGGCTGGAGGGCCTGTTCCACGGCCTGCAGACCGCGCTCTTCGCCCAGCAGATGGCCGCACGAGCCCAGCTGGAGCAGATGCGCCGAGGTCTGCCGGCAGGTTCCGGCGATCCGGAGATGGGCCCGACCAAGGGCACCGGGCAGTACCTGTAGCGGTCCTGCGCGGTAACGGAAGGTAGCGCCCGACGTCAAGCGGGCGCTACGCCTTCGAGTGATGCCCAGCCCGAGTGTGCACACGCGCGGTCGGTACTCTTTCGCTCGTGCATGCTACGAGCACGCTAGACCGACCTACGGCGCCTTCTGAGATCTCGCCGCGGTCCTGGCGAAAAGCGTTCAAGGACATCAGTGACGCCCTCAGCCAGCGACAGCTGTGGGCTCATCTGGGCTGGCAGGACATCAAGCAGCGCTACCGCCGCTCCGTCATCGGCCCGCTGTGGATCACCATCAGCATGGCCGTCACGGTCACCGCGCTCGGTCTGCTCTACTCGCAGCTGTTCGGGCAGCCGCTGGCGGAGCACCTGCCCTACCTCGCGGTGGGCTTCATCGTGTGGGGCTTCATCGGCAACTGCGTCAACGACGGTTCCGAGGTCTTCATCTCCAACGAGGGCCTGATCAAGCAGCTTCCGGCGCCGGTCAGCATTCACGTGCTGCGGCTGCTGTGGCGGCAGGTCCTGTTCTTCGCGCACAACCTCGCCGTGTACTTCGTGCTGCTGCTGATCTTCCCGCAGCCGTTGTCGTGGACGATCCTGCTGACGATCCCGGCGTTCGTGCTGATCGGCCTCAACGGCGCTTGGGTGATCTTGGTGGTCGGCACCATCTCGACGCGGTTCCGCGACATCCCGCCGGTGACCCAGAGCATCGTGCAGCTGATGTTCTTCATGACGCCGATCGTGTGGAACTACGACCAGTTCAAGTCGAGCCCGAACCCCGTGATCGCAGAGCGCGCGAAGCTCGCCGAGATCAACCCGTTCATGCACTTCCTGGAGATCATCCGGCAGCCGATGCTCGGCAGCCCGATCGCCTGGCACCACTGGCTGGTGTGCGGCGCGATCACCGTCGTGGGTTGGGCCGTGGCGCTGTTCGTGCTGCGCAACTACCGTGCCCGTGTCTCCTACTGGGTCTGAGTGAGGCCGAATAAACCATGGTCAGCATCGACGTATGGAACGCGGCGGTCGACTTCCCGATCTTCGACGCGAAGTCCCGCTCGCTGAAGAAGGCCGTGCTCGGCCGAGCCGGAGGCAAGATCGGCACGGACAGCCGGGTGCCGGTCATCGAGGCGCTGCACGACATCAACATGTCGCTGCGCGAAGGTGACCGGGTCGCGCTGGTCGGCCACAACGGCGCGGGCAAGTCCACGCTGCTGCGGCTGCTCTCGGGCATCTACGAGCCCACCCGGGGCAGCTCTCGCGTGGTCGGCAAGGTCGCGCCGGTGTTCGACCTCGGCGTGGGCATGGACCCGGAGATCTCCGGCTACGAGAACATCATCATCCGCGGCCTCTTCCTGGGCATGTCCCGCAAGGAGATGGAGAAGCGGATCGACGACATCGCCGAGTTCACCGAGCTCGGTGACTACCTGGCGATGCCGCTGCGCACCTACTCCACCGGCATGCGGGTCCGGCTCGCGCTGGGCGTGGTGACCTCGATCGACCCCGAGATCCTGATCCTGGACGAGGGCATCGGCGCGGTCGACGCGGAGTTCCTGGAGAAGGCGCGGGACCGCCTCAACGACCTCGTCAAGCGATCCGGCATGCTTGTCTTCGCGTCGCACTCCGACGAGTTCCTCGTCGAGCTGTGCAGCACCGCGATCTGGATGGACAAGGGCGGTATCCGCGAAGAGGGCTCGCTGCGCGAGGTCTTGACGCACTACAAGGGGTACGACCCCTTCAACAACCTGAGTGAGGAAACCCTGGCCCGGATCGGCGAATCGCGGGCCACGATCGGGAGCGAAGAAGGCTCATGAGCACCGACTCCGCACAGCAGCTGCCCGCCGGATCCGTAGTCGCGGTCATCGTCACCAGGCACCGTCGCGAGCTGCTGGCCGAGTCCCTGAAGGTCATCGCGAGTCAGACCCGGTTGCCGGACCACCTGGTCGTGGTCGACAACGGTCCCGACCAGTCGGCCTCCGACGTGGTCGACGACTGCCCGGTGCCCTCCACCTACATCGCCTCGCAGCGAAACCTCGGCGGCGCCGGCGGTTTCGCGCTGGGCATGCTGACCGCGCTGTCCCTCGGCGCGGAGTGGGTGTGGCTCGGTGACGACGACGGCCGCCCGGCGGACGAGCACGCGCTGTCCACATTGCTGGAGGTCGCCGAAAAGCGGCGGCTCGCCGCCGTGTCGCCGGTGGTGGTCAACATCGACACCCCTGACACGCTCGCCTTCCCGCTGCGCCGCGGCCTGACCTGGAAGCGCGAGGTCAGCGAGCTGCCGGAGGACTTCCTGCCGGGCATCGCCTCGCTGTTCAACGGCGCGCTGTTCCGCGCCACCACGCTCGACGTCGTGGGCGTGCCGGACTACCGGCTGTTCTTCCGGGGCGACGAGGTGGAGATCCACCGCCGCCTGGTGCGCTCGGGACTGCCGTTCGGGACCACGTTCCGCACGAAGTTCCTGCACCCGGACGGTTCGGCGGAGTTCAAACCGATGCTGGGCGGGCGGTTCCACGCCCAAGACCCCTCCGACGCCAACAAGCGCTACTACACCTACCGCAACCGCGGATACCTGCTCTCGCAGCCGGGGATGCGCAAGATCGGCGCCCTGGAGGTCGTCCGGTTCGGCCTGTACTTCGTGGTGCAGCGCAAGGACCCGAAGGCGTTCCGCGAGTGGCTGCGCCTGGTGATCCAGGGACGCAAGGAGCGGTTCTTCCGCCGTTGATCCGAAGCTTCGACCGAGCGGTCGCCGGAACTCCCGGCGACCGCTCGCTTTTTACGCGGACTTCACAGCGGGATCGATAACCGGAAGGTCACGAGACGCTTAGAGGCGCCTGAGATCGAACTGAGTTCGCAGCTCACGACGTTACCTCTGGTGTCGATTCGCACACCCTCGGAATGCCGCGAAAGCGCCCGGACCAGCAACTACTATTCTCCCTTCGTGCTCAGTGGCCAGGAAGACAGCCGCCGAACGGACGACCCTTCGGCAGACAACGGGACCGACCGCGCTCGACCGTCGGCCAGGCGGCTGAAGCTGTTCGCCTCCGTGCTGGGCGTGCTGGGCACGGTGCTCGCCCTGGCGGTGCCGTTCCTGCCCGTCAACCACGACGTCACGACCCTGAAGTGGCCGACGGCGGAGGGCACCAAGTCGGTGTCGGCGCCGCTGGTCGGCTACTCGCCGCTGTGGCTCAACGCGGAGGTGCCGTGCGTCTCGGCGCGCAGCCTCGACGCGCGCACCAACGGCGCGGCCGTGCTGCTGAGCACCAACCCGCCCTCGTCCGACTACGGCAAGCTGACCGGTCTGACGCTGCAGGTCGACAACGGCCAGCTGACGCTGCTGACCAAGGGCCAGCAGGTCGGCACCGCGGCGATTCCCGCCGGGGACTGCTCGATCTCGCTGCGCTCCGACGGCTACGGCAGCACCGCCAGCGTCGGCGACCAGTCGATCGCCAACCTGCGCGGCGACCAGCGCCCGCAGCTGACCGGCGTGTACTCCAGCATCGACGACCGACTCGACGACGTGCGCGGCCTGTCGTTCGAGGCGCGCGTGGACACCCGCTACGAGAGCCAGGCGACGTCGCTGAAGCTCGCCGTGATCGCGCTGACCGTGCTGGCCTTCCTCGGCTCGGTGATCTGCCTGCGGCGCCTGGACGTGCGCGCGGGCAGGCGTCCCCCGAAGTGGCTGGCGATCGGCTGGTGGAAGCCGACGTTCCGGGACGTCGCGGTGATCGGCTCGCTGCTGGTGTGGTGGGTCGTCGGGGCGATGACCTCCGACGACGGCTACATCCTCAACATCGCGCGAGCGCGAGAGAGCTTCGGGTACGTCAGCAACTACTACCGGTGGTTCGGTGTCCCGGAGGCGCCGTTCGGCTGGTTCTACGAGCTGTACTCGGTGTGGGTGCAGGTCTCCACGGCCACGCCGTGGGTGCGACTTCCCGCGCTGCTGATGGGCATCGTCAGCTGGCTGCTGATCTCCCGCGAGGTGCTGCCCAGGCTCGGCCAGGAGGTCCGGCGCTCCAACGCCGCGGGGTGGGCGGCCGCGGCCGTGTTCCTGGCGTTCTGGCTGCCCTACAACAACGGCCTGCGCCCCGAACCCGTCGTGGTGCTGTTCTCGCTGCTGGCGCTGTGCGCCGTCGAGCGCGCCGTGGCCACCGACCGGCTGATGCCGGCCGCGCTGGGCCTCGTGGTCGCCGCGCTGTCGGTGGGCGCGAACCCGCACGGCATGGTGTCCGTGCTGCCGTTCGTGGCCGCCCTCAAGCCGCTGTTCCGGCTGGTGCGCAAGCGGGCCCTGGAGTTCGGCTGGCTGCCGGTGCTGGCGCCGATCGCCTCCTCCGGTTTCGTGATCCTGACGCTGGTGTTCGCCGACCAGACGTGGCAGTCGGTCATGGACGCCACCGACCTGCGCACCGACATCGGCCCGAGCCAGAGCTGGTACGAGGAGCTCAGCCGCTACAACCTGCTGTTCAGCCCCACGGCGGACGGCTCCATGACGCGACGCTTCCCCGTGCTGCTGGTCATCCTGTGCCTGGCGACCTGCGCCGTGGTGCTGCTGCGCCGCGGGCGGATCCGGGGTGCGGCGCTGGGACCGAGCAGGCGACTGCTGGCGATCAGCGCCATGTCCTTCGGCGTGCTCGTGCTGACCCCCACCAAGTGGTCGCACCACTTCGGCATCTTCGCCGCCACCGGCGGTGCCCTGGCCGCGCTGACCGCGCTGGCCACCAGCACCACCGTGCTGCGATCCAAGCGCAACCGGGCCGCGTTCTTCGCCGGGCTGATGGTCATCCTGGCCTTCGCCGCCACCGGCCCCAACGCGTGGTGGTACGTCTCGGGCTGGGGTGTGCCCTGGTACAACATGCCGCCGCAGCTCAAGGGCAGGCACCTGAGCACCATCCTGCTGATCATCGCGTTCATCGCGCTGGTCGTGGCGTTCATCGAGCATCTGAGGATCGACGAGCACAACCCGAAGGTCGTCGACGAGCGCTTCAGCCGCGAGGAGAGGCGCAGCCGCGCGCTGCGGATGGGCACCGCTCCGCTGTCGATCCTGTGCGCCCTGCTGGTGCTGTTCGAACTGGCGAACTTCGGCAAGGTCATCCAGAAGCAGTGGGGCAGTTACAGCCTCGGCTCGGACAACATCAAGCAGATCGTGGGCACCAGCTGCGGCCTGTCCGACTACATCTACGTCGAGACCAACCCGCAGTCCGGGATGCTGCGCGTGGCCGGGGAGCAACCGGCCACGGCGGCGCCGTCCGAGGACAAGGAGATCGGCGTCCCGCCCAAGCGCCTCCAGGACAAGGAAGACGCCGACGAGTACATGCGGGCGAAGCTGTCCGGCTTCAACCAGCCCGGCCTGCCGCCGGGCGACGGCACCGACCCGCAGGAACCCAACTGGAAGCCGCCGCACCAGTTCGGCAACGACAAGGCGCCGGTGTGGGGCAGCTACGACGCCGCCGCCGTCGGCACCGGTGAGCTGCGCACCCAGTGGTACGACCTGCCGGAGCGCGCGCAGCGCGGCGAGGTGCCGGTGGTGCTGTCGCTGGCCGGCGCCGAGCTGGGCGCGAACTCGGTGGCGCTGGAGTTCGGGCACGACACCCCGAACGGCTTCCTGATCACCGAGCGCAAGTACGTGGTGCAGCGGGACGGCGGCCCGAACTGGCGGGACTTCCGCTACACGCTCGGCGGCAAGTCCGAGGGCGCCACGAAGATGCGCGTGGTCGCGGTGGACAACGCGCTCGGCCCGAACGGCTGGGTCGCGGTCAGCGCCCCGCGCGCGCCTCAGCTGGTGAACATGACCGACTTCGTCGGTGACCAGCCCGCGTTCGTGGAGTGGACGGCCGCGCTGGTGCACCCGTGCCTGCAGCTGCCGCGCGTGCACCACGGCGTCGCCGAGATCCCGAAGTTCCGGGTCGCGGCGGGCGCCGAGGTCCGCGACATCGGCCAGGGCTGGTCGTCGCCGGACTCCGGCGGCCCGTTCGGCTGGCTGAACGTGGCGACGAGCATGCGCGAGCTGCCGACGTACATGAAGAACAACATCCACCGGGACTGGGGCTCGCTGTACGCGGTGGACCCGTACGACGCGGACGCCGTACCGGCTCAGACGGCCATGGACGTCCACACGGAGACCCACTGGGGCAACTGGACTCCGGGGCCGCTGCCGAAGTCCCTGCAGCTCCCGGGCGACGTCCCCAGCTCCGACGACCGCAACGACGTCAAGGGCTTCGAGGCCCCCGAGGAGTCGGACCAGTAGTCCTCACCCGAGGAGCCTCGCCCCGAGCGCCCCTCCTGCCGGCCACGGCCGGCGGGAGGGGCGCTCGCACGTGCGAGGGCCTCCCCGCATCACCACGCACTTCCCGAGCCACTCCTGCCCCGGAGGTGTTCACCCGTTGCGGGGGCGGATTCGAATTTCGCGCGAAATTGGAGGGGGATTGGGTGTGGGTAGTTGGGGGGGGGGTTGTGGGGGGGGTTTAGTAGGTGGGCCGGGGTCTAGGGGTAGGGAGTTACTGCAG
>NZ_JBFAQJ010000029.1:0-89582 GCF_040677225.1 Saccharopolyspora sp. NPDC049357
CCGAACGGATCGCCGAGGAATGCCGCCGGCTCAGCCGGGACATAGGCGAAAGCTGGGCGGCGACGTGGGCGCTGTGGGTGCTGGGGCTCATCGGCAGGAGGTGTCCTGCTCCGGGAGTTGTTTCGGCGGCGGTCGGCTTCGCCGTCTCGCCGCCGTTGCTCATCGATTGCCACGCCTGCGCGGTGAGCCCGTACTTCGCCTTCCCGTACAGGCCGGCGAAGGTGGCCAGCCGGAACAGGCGCCCGCCGATGCCGTTGACCGGCGCCGGGTCGAGCCGTTCGGCGAGCCGGAAGTACGTCTCGCGCGCCTTCCTCGGGGTGCGCCCCAGGCCGTCGGTCTCGTGCCGCTCGGCCGCCCACTGCGCGAAGTCCGGGAAGGTCTCCTCGAAACCGAGGGCGTACCTGCGCAGACCGTCGTGGTCGAGGTGGGTGTCGCCGAAGAGCATTCGAGCGCCTGCCCTCGGGGCATGGTCAACGCGAAACGGCGAATTCCGGGTTCCGCGAGCACATGGACACCGCTGACCTGCGCGGACGTCCACCTGAATTGGCCGTGGACAAAGGCCGGTGGCCGCGAACAACGGGTTCCGGTTGCTGGTCTTCTCCTCACTGGACAGTGTCGAATCCACCGGCGGTTCTCCGGTTTCGCCCGGCCGCCGGGCTCAATTCGACCTTCACCGAAAGCGAGTGTGCTCAGATGAGGAAGACCGCTACCGCGTTGATGATGACCGCTCTGTTGTCGGTGTTGTCGGCGAGTTTCTTCGCCGCTCCGGCGTCGGCCGCGACCTGCAAGAGCCGGACGAGCGGGTTCCCGGGCAAGTGGGGGCCGATCTCGAAGGAGTGCTCCTACACCAGCCCGGCCAGCGGCTGGGACGGCAAGCTGCGGATCACCTGGAACGTGCAGGAGAGCACCAACCAGTACGCGTGCGTCGCGGCGCGGATGAGCAAGGCGAAAAACCCCGACAAGTGGCAGTCGGTGGGGTGCGGAACCCTCGGCACGGGCGAGATCAAGTGGCCCAAGAACACCGCGTCGATGGTCGAGGTCCGGGTGCGCAGCGGGAACGCCCACATGGCCAACGTGGACTACTCGATCTGATGAGCACCGGCCGGTCGCCGATTCGCTCGGCGACCGGCCGGGCGACTAGTCCCCCTTGGGCCGGCTGTCGAGGACAGCTGCCTCTTCGGGGGTGGGGGCGGTGCCGCCGAGGTGCGCGGGGAGCCACCAGCGCTCGTCGGCGTCAGCGGGCTGCTCGGGGTAACCGGCCTGCAGTTCGTCGAGGATCACCGACATGCGCTTGCGGAGGTCTTCGGTGAGCACCTCCGGGTCGTCCTGCGGGGTGGGCCAGAACGGCTCGCCCGCGTGGATGTGGATCGGCACGTGGCGCTTGGTGAGCGTCTTCGGCCTGCCCTTCGTCCACAGCCGGTGCGTGCCCCACAACGACATCGGCACGACCGGGACGCCTGCCTCGGCGGCCATCCGGACCGCGCCCGACTTGATGGGCTTGACGGTGAATGATCGGCTGATGGTCGCCTCCGGGAACACGCCGACGACCTCGCCCGCGCGCAGCCTGCGCACCGCCTCGTCGTAGGAGTCCCGTCCCGCCGCGCGGTCGACCGGGATGTGGTGCATTCCGCGCATCAGCGGCCCGGCGATCTTGTTGTCGAAGACTTCCTTCTTGGCCATGAAGCGCACCAGCCGCTTGGCGGGCTGCGCGCCGAGCCCGCAGAAGATGAAGTCGAGGTAGCTGACGTGGTTGCAGGCGATCACCGCGCCTCCGGTGCGCGGGATGTGCTCGGTGCCTGTCACACGCAGCCGGTTGTCCAGCACGCGGAACATGGCCTTCGCCGCCAGGATGACGGGCGGATAGACGATTTCAGCCATTTGAGCAGGTTACGCACCCGTAGGTTCGCGCGGACCACCCGTGCGTCCACAGTCACATTTCCCGAGGCAGAGAACGTGCCTCCATTGGTGCGAACCCCGTCCGACCAAGATCCGCCATACGGGTGCGGCCGCCGCATTTCGCTTCCACGGCCCGGTGCTTCACGGGACCCTTGCCAGGACTTGATCTTCCTGGGGGGAGTTCCCGTTCCGGAGGCACGCGTCATGCATGACAGGACTCAGCAGAGCGATCGACCGGGCAGGAAGGTCCTCACGGGCCTCGCGATCGCCGCAGGCGGCGGCGTGATCGCGCTGCTCTTGGAGTACTTCGTGATCCAACCCTGGCTCGCCCCGGAGAAGCCGGCCCCGTGGCACAGCAACAAAGCTCCCAACGCGGTCGGCAGCGTCTCCGCTCACGGCGACGTCACGCACGCTGACGGGAGGCGCAACGTGACCGGGGTTTTGCAGGACAAAGGCGACGACGACAAGGGCGTGCTGCTCATCTTCACCGTGGATGGCAAGGAATTTCTACGCGTGGCCAATACCGACGGCGCGAACCAGTCGGTCTCCATCGACGGGCGCTTCCCGGACACGGCCAAGAACATCGCGGTCCGCGAATGCCTGACGCACCAGGAGAAGGCAGCCGACATCGAGAAGTGCAGCGACGAGCTGACGATCTGGCCTCAGAGCTCGCCGTAGACGGTTTCGCAGGGGATGCCGTCGGCGTCGTCGTCCATGTCCGAGGGCGCGCCGAGGGAGTACCAGTAGCCGGTGACCTCGGCGAAGGTCATGCCCTGGGATAGCAGCGTCGCGCAGTCGTGGGTGCCCGTCCGCCCAGCAGCGGGGGCGTTCTTCTCGCCGTAGACGGTTTCGCACGGGATGCCGTCGGCGTCGTCGTCCATGTCCGACGGTGCTCCGAGGCCGTACCAGTGGCCGACGACCTCGGTGAAGTCCATCCCCGAGTTCTGCAGCTCTCCGCAGTCGTGGGTGTTGCGCACCGGCTCGTGCTGCTCGACCACGGCGGGCGCCTTGACCGTCGTCGACTGCGCGGGAGCCGGTGGTGGCGGAGGGGACGGCGAGGAGCCCGGCGGCACGATGTTGATCGTGCACCCGCTCGCGGCCGCGATAAGCGCCGCGCAGCACAGGAATCGGACTGCCCCCAGGTTCACGAGATCCAGCATGAGCTGCGGCACCACGACTCACCACGGGCCGAAGTCCTGCCTTCCTCGCAGCTCACCGATGATCTTGCTCCCGCGTCGCCGAGGTGGCCTGCGTCACAGGCGGCACCCTGGATCTTGCGACGATTCTTCCTGGGAGATATCTTTCCGCGAAGAAAACGTCAGAGAAGAAAGCTCCTGGATAGACACTTCCACGTGAGGGTGTTTCTCCAGCTGGGGAGAGAGCCACTGCGAGAGGGGGAGGACGCGCGCCGGCGTCGGTCGTGGGGATGCCCGGCGTCGGCGCGCGTTCACCGAGACCACTCTGAGGGGGTGGGCACGGCGTCGGTGCCGACATGGGGATGTCCGGCACCGACGCCGTGGTGAACGACCCTCAGCGGCCCGCGAGGTAGGCGCGGAACTCCTCGGGCGGGATCGGCCGGGAGAAGTAGTAGCCCTGGTAGGCGTCGACGGAGACCGCGCGCAGCAGCTGGTGCTGCGTGGAGGTCTCCACGCCCTCGGCGATGCACATGCGTCCCAGCGTGCGGGCGAGTTCGGTCATGGCGCGGGCGATGCCCAGGTCGTCGGGGTCGGTTCCGACGCCGCAGACGAACATGCGGTCCAGCTTGATGATCTGCGTCGGCAGCTCCTTGAGCACCGACAACGACGAGTATCCGGTGCCGAAGTCGTCGACCGCGAACTGCACTCCATCGGCTACCAGGTCGTTCATCTCCTGGCGCTGCTCCGGTTCGAGCTGCGCGAACACCGTTTCCACCATCTCCAGCACCAGATCGCTGGGCTCGGCACCGGTTTCGCGGATCACCGAGCGCACGATGTCGGCGAAACCGGGCTGCTCGGGGCGGAGTCCGGAGAGGTTCACCGCCACCTTCACCGGAACGCCGTCACCGCGCTTCCAGTTCATCGACTCGCGCAGGGCGATGCGCAGCACGCACGTGTCGAGATCGGCGAGCATCCCGCCGCGCGAGGCCACCGCGAGCACCACGTCCGGTGTGAGCGGCCCCAGGTCCGGGTGGTGCCATCGCAGCAGCGCCTCGGCGATCACGACGTTGTCGTCGTTGTCGATGACGGGCTGGTAGTGCAGGTCGAGCTCGTCGCGGGCGATGGCCTCGCGCAGGTGCTGCTCCAGCGTGAGCTGGTCGTGGTCGATTCCCGACCGCGACTGGCCGCGCACCCGGGCGTCGAGCATCGCCGACTCCGCGGAGCGCAGCAGCGCCACGACCTCGGTGCCGCTGTCCTCGACCACCTTCACGCCGATCGACGCCGAGACCTGAACCTGCCTGCTGCGCAGCGGAACGGTCATCCGGAACAGCTCCGCGACGCTGTTGACGACGGAGTCCAGATCGTGGTTCCCCTCGAGGTCGCGCAGCAGGATCACGAACTCGTCGCCGTAGAAGCGGGCCACCTCGCAGCGCGGGGGCAGCCCGGCGAGCAGGCGTTCGGCGACCGCGGACAGGAGTTCGTCACCGGCTTCGTGGCCGAGGGCGTCGTTGACCCGCTTGAAGTTGTGCAGGTCGCAGAACAGCACCGCGACGCTGCCTGGCTTTTCCGGCGGCAGCAGCTCGGCGAGCCGCTCCTGGAAACCCCGGCGGTTCAGCAGCCCGGTGAGCTCGTCGTGGGTGGCCTGGTAGCGCAGGGTCATGGCGCGGGCGAGCTGCTCGGTGATGTCGTGGAAGGTGACCATCCAGCTGCGGCCGCCGTCGTCGCGGACGGACGCGGCGGCGTGCACCTCGCAGGGCACGGCAGAGCCGTCCGAGCGGGCCAGCACCCGGTGCGGGACCAGCAGTTCACCGGAGGAGCGGGTGAGACCGCCGACCAGACCGCCGCCGGAGTCGGTGGGGTCGAGGAACTCGACGTCGCGGCGGCCGACCAACTCGTCGAGCCGGTAACCGAGCAGGTCGCAGAACGCGCCGTTGGCATCGACGAAGCGACCGTCGTCGTCGAGCAGCGCGATGCCCGCGGGCGCGAGCTCGAACAGGTCGGCCATCCTGCGCTTGGTGCGCTCGACCCTAGCGGCGGACGCGGTCTCGTTGCGCACCACCTTGATGAACCCGTCGAGCGCGCCATCCGGAGTGCGCTGCGCGGCGATCACCACGTGCGCCCAGTACCGGGTGCCGTCCTTCCGGATGCGCCAGCCCCTGTCGATGTAGAACGCGTTCTCGGCGGCCTGCCGCAACTCCCAGTTCGGGTAGTCCGCGGCGATCTGCTCAGGTGGGTAGAACAGCGAGAAGTGGCGTCCGATGACCTCGTGCGAGTCGTAGCCCCCGAGCCGGGCCGCGCCCGGGTTCCAACTGGCCACGTGGCCCTCTGGATCCAGGGCGAAGATCGCGTAGTCCCGCATGTCCTCGGCCGCGAGGATCTTCTGCGCACCGACGTGCACCGCCCATGGCTCACGCTTCTCGTGGTCCATAACTGGTCCCGTCCCTCGGCGTGTCCGCAACGTACGGTCCCGAGACCAGACCACGCAACTGCTGCGCGCTTGATTGTTCTGGTCAACGGCGCAGGTGGGAGGACCTGAGGGGCCCCGACCCTTCGGCGCAGGTCCTACGGCGCCGGCGTCGGGGCCAAGATCGCCGGGGTCACCCAGCGGTGCAGGAACGCGCGCAGATCGGCCCCGTCTCGCCCCGGCAGCGGGTCGTTGGCGAACGACAGGAGCACGCGCAGCAGGAACTCCAGCAGTTCGGTGAGCTCGTCGCCGGAGAAACCCAGCTCGTCCCAGTCGACGTCGGTGCGGGCGAACGCGATCCTGCAGGCGTCGAAGGCGCGGACCGACGTGGCTCCGCGCGAGAACGCTTCCGGACGACCGAGATCCAGGAAGAGCCCCAGATAAGGGTCTTTGGGCACGTGCTCGATGGCGTAGGCCATGGCCTCGACCACGACGTCGGCGGGATCGCGGCGTCCGGCGAGGTGGGCGACGAGTCGTTCCAGGAAGCTGTTGAGCGCGGCGAACCCGACCGCGATGAACAGCTCCTCGGTGCTCGGGAAGTAGCGGTAGACGGTCTGGCGGATGACGCCCAGCTCGGCGGCGACGTCCGAGAGGCTCGTCTTGCCCGGCCCGTGCCGGTCGATGCACCGCATCGCCGCGTCGATGATGCGGGCCTTGGCCTCCTCGCCGTCACGCGGCGGCGCGCCGTTCCACGCCGGTCGTTTCATGGCTCAAGTATGGCCGAGCGGGCCCGCGACGCTGCCCATTGCCTCGTGACAATCATACATCTACGGTATGACTGTATGACGCGCTTCGGCAAGCCGGACCGCGATCAACCCCGCGATCCGCGAGGAGGCAACGGTGCCTGACCCGACGATCCCGGCCGGACTCGACTTCTCCGATCCAGAACTGTGGGCCCGACGGACCCCGGTCGAGGAGTTCACCTCGCTGCGCCAGACGGCGCCGGTCTGGTGGAACGCGCAAACCGACGGCATGGACGCGCCCTACGACGACGGCGGCTTCTGGGTGATCAGCAAGCACGCCGACATCCGGGAGATCTCCCGCGACCCCAAGCTCTACTCGTCCGAGGCCAACAACGCGATCATCCGGTTCCCCGGCTACACCACGCCGGAAGCGTTCGAGGCGATCCGCACGATGCTGATCAACATGGATCCGCCGAAGCACACCAAGATCCGCGGCATCATCAACAAGGGGTTCACCCCGCGCGCCGTGGAGAACCTGCGGGCGGCGCTGTCCGAACGCGCCGAAGCCATCGTGCGCGACGCGCGCGAGCAGGGCGGCGGCGACTTCGTCGAGCAGGTCGCCTGCGAACTCCCGCTGCAGGCCATCGCAGAACTGCTGGGCGTGCCGCAGGAGGACCGCAAGAGCCTCTTCGACTGGTCCAACCAGATGCTCAACTTCGACGACCCCGAGTTCGGCGACCCGGTCGCCGCGGCCGCCGAAGTGCTCGGCTACGCGATGACCATGGCCGAGACCAAGCGCGCCTGCCCGATGGACGACATCGTGTCCAAGCTGGTCACCGCCGACGTCGACGGGCAGTCGCTGAGCTCCGACGAGTTCGGGTTCTTCGTGATCCTGCTGTCGGTCGCGGGCAACGAGACGACCCGCAACGCCACCACGCACGGCATGAAGGCCTTCGTCGACAACCCCGAGCAGTGGGAGATCTACCGCGAGCGGCGGCCGTCCACCGCACCCGACGAGATCGTCCGCTGGGCCACACCGGTCACCTCGTTCCAGCGCACCGCCACCGAGGACGTCGAGGTCAGCGGCCAGCTGATCCGCCGGGGCGAGCGGGTCGCGCTGTTCTACAGCTCGGCGAACTTCGACGAGGACGTCTTCGACGACCCGTTCCGCTTCGACGTGCTGCGAGACCCGAACCCGCACTTGGGTTTCGGAGGGACCGGAGCGCACTACTGCGTGGGTGCCAACCTGGCACGCCTGCAACTGGACCTGATCTTCAACGCGATCGCCGACGTGCTGCCGAACATCCGGCAGGTCGCCGAGCCCGAGCGGCTTCGATCCAGCTTCATCAACGGCATCAAGCACTGGCAAGTCAGCTACGAGTAGAAGGAATCCCCATGGCTATCGTGCAGCCGCAGCCGACCGCGGAGGACGGGCGGCGTCGCATCCGCCTGGACAGCCCCGTGGACCGCCACCACCTCGGCGACCTGGAGATCAGCACCAAGGCCGAGGTCGACGCGGCGGTCGAACGCGCCCGCAAGGCCCAGCAGGACTGGGCGGCGCGCCCGGTCGCCGAACGCGCCCGCATCCTGCGCAACGCGGTCGACGTGCTGGTCCGGCGGCGCGACGAGATCGTCGACCAGGTGCGCGCCGAGACCGGCAAGCCCCGCGTCGAAGCACTGGCCATCGAGATCGTGCCCGCCTGCGACTTCGTCAACTTCTGGTGCAAGCGCGCCACCAAGGACCTGCGCGACGAGAAGCGCAGGCTGCACGGGTACCTGGCGCCGATGAAGAAGCTGCGCATCCGGTACCAGCCGCTCGGCGTGATCGGGGTGATCACGCCGTGGAACGCGCCCTTCGTGCTGTCGCTGAACCCGGTCGTGCAGGCGCTGCTGGCGGGGAACTCGGTGGTGCTCAAGCCTTCCGAGGTCACCCCGCGCTCCGGTGAGCTCGCGGTGAAGGTGCTGCACGAGGCGGGCGTGCCCGAAGACGTGGTGCAGGTGGTGCACGGCGACGGCGAAACCGGTGCGGCCCTGGTCGACGGCGACGTCGACAAGATCTCCTTCACCGGCAGCGTCACCACCGGCCGCAGCATCGCCTCGGCCTGCGCCAAGAAGCTCACGCCCTACACCCTCGAGCTCGGCGGCAAGGACGCGATGATCGTCTGCGCCGACGCCGATCTGGAACGCGCCGCGGCCGGTGCGGCGTACCTGTCGATGTTCAACACCGGCCAGGTGTGCCTGAGCGTCGAGCGGATCTACGTCGTGGAGTCGGTCGCCGAGGAGTTCATCCGGCTCCTCCGGGAGAAGGTCATCGACCTGCGCTACGGCTCCGAGGACGGCGACGTGGGCCCGCTGTTCTTCGACCGGCAGGTCGACGTGGTCAGCAGGCACCTGGAGGACGCGAAGAAGAAGGGCGCCCAGGTGCTGGTCGGTGGCTCCCCCGCCGACGGCGAGGGACTGTTCTTCCAGCCCACCGTGGTCGTCGACGCCAACCACGAGATGGAGCTGATGACCGAGGAAACCTTCGGCCCTGTCGCCACCGTGATGCGGGTCCGCGACGAGGAGGAAGCCGTCCGCATGGCCAACGACTGCCAGTACGGGCTCGGCGGCAGCGTCTTCACCCAGGACAAGGCCAAGGCCGAGCGCATCGCGGGCCGGCTCAACACGGGATCGGTGGTGCACAACGACGCCGCGGTCATCTACGGCGTCCCGGAGGCGCCCTTCGGCGGGCGCAAGAACAGCGGTGTCGGCCAGGTCAACGGCCTGCAGTCGCTGCGCGGGTTCACCCACCCGCAGCCGATCCTGCTCAGCCGCTTCTCCTCGAAGAAGGAGAGCATCTGGTACCCCTACAACGCCGACACCATCCGGAACCTCGACGGCCTCATCCGCTACGGCTTCGGCAACAAGCTCCTCCGCAAGCTCCTCTCCTGACCCAGCCCCCGAGGTGCCCCGGCTTCAGGGGTGACCCGAATACGGCGGTATTCCGCCCCCCGATTACGGCGGCATTCCGGGTGACCGACCGGATTACCGCCGCAATCCGGACACCGAAAACGGCAGTAATCCGGGTAACCGACGCTGGGTCGGGAGGGCGGGCGGACGGCGCGTCCGGACCGGCGGTGTCGGGCCGGTGATGGTTGGGTGGGCGGCATGTCCGGAGCTCAGCACCTGGTCCAGGCGGCGGCGACGCTCAAGCAGGTCGTCGCCGGGATCTCGCCAGCGCAGCTGTCGGCGCCGACTCCGTGCGCGGAGTTCGACGTGCGGGCGCTGATCAACCACCTGCTGTTCTGGGGACCGTCCTTCGAGGCGGCGGCCCGCGGTGAGCGCGTCGCTCCGCCTGCGGAGGCCGTCGACCGCACGGGCGGCGACTGGGCGAAGGCGCTGCTCTCCCAGCTCGACCGCACCTCGCGCGCCTGGGAGGCACCGGACGCCTGGACGGGCCGGACCCACATGGGCGGCCCGACGACCTACCCGTCCGAGCTGGTGGGCCACCTGATCACCATCGAGTACACGGTCCACTCCTGGGACCTCTCCCGCGCGACGGACACCGAGGTCACCTGGGACACCGATACCCTCGGCCAGACCCTCGCCGAGGTCACCAGAACCGCGGCCAAGGGCCGGGAGATGGGCGCCTACGCCGAGGAGGTCGCGGTGCCGGAGGACGCCCTGCTGCTCGACAAGATCGTCGCGAAGACCGGCCGCGACCCCCGCTGGCGCCCCTGAGCGCACCGAACGGGGGTCGTAGCGGTCAGTCTCACCAGGCCGGACGCGCTCCGGGCGAGGGACGCCGGCGGAACTGGCGCGACGGGACGACACGAGCCCGGTCCACCGCCAGGGCGAACACCAGGCCACCGGCCACGAGCCAGGCGACGAGCTGCAGCACCCCGCCGAGAGCACCGCCGCTGCCGGTGACGATCGCCGAAAGCGCCTGCACCGCACCCTGCGTCGGCAGCACCGCGCTGACGTCGCGGAGGAAGCCGGGCACGGTCGACACCACGCCCGTCGCGGCGGCCAGCACCAGCACCGCGATCGAGATGATCCGCCCGATGCTGCCGAACACCGCCACCAACGCCTGGTTGACCACCACGAACGCCAGCGCCGCCAGCGAGGTCACCGCGGTGAAGGCCAGCCAACCGCCGAAACCGAGCCCCAGGAACGGCGCGAGCACCGCGCTCACCAGCACCGCACCGATTCCGCCCACCGCGACACCGGGCACCACCGAACCGAGCACCAACCGCCAGGTGGAGCGGCGCGAGGTCGACGCATCCGCCGGAACCGCCCTGGTCACCGCGTAGACGCCCATCGCAGCGGTCCAGAACGCGATGGCCACCAGCAGCGCGATCAGCGACTTGCCGAACCCGGGCAGGCTCGTCTCCAGCGCGGCCGGGCTCGCGGCCACGGTCTTGAGGTGCGCGCGCTCGTCGTCGGAGTAGCTGGGGAGCTTGTCGCCCGCCGGAGCCATCTGGTCGGCGAACTGGCGATTGCCGTCGGCGACCTGCCTGCTGCCGTCGGCCAGCGCCTGCACACCCGTCCCGAGCTGCTGCGATGCCCCGTTGAACTGGTTGAGCCCGTCGGCGAGCTGCCGCGCTCCCCCGGCGAGCTGATGCGCACCGCCGTCGAGCTGTTGCCCGCCTTGGGCGAGCTGACCGACACCGGCGACGAGTTCACCCGACTTGTCGGCGAGCATCTGGTTGCCCTGCGCGACCTGCTCGGAACCGTAGGCCAGACCCTGCATGCCGTCGCGCATGTCGCGCGCCGGCTTCTGGATCCGCTCCTTGATGGAGTCCAGCGCACCCTCCTGCCGGCTCAGCCGGTCGACCTCGGCGCGCAACCCGGCGCACACGTCGACGGTGGTCCCTTCCGGCGGGCACTGGGCGAGGAGCTTCTGCAGGTTGGCGAGTGTGCTGGACTCCGTCGGGATCTGGTCGGTGACGGTCAGGATCTGATCGGCGAGCGGCGTGAAGGTGTTGGCCATCTGCCGGTTCCCGGCCGCGACCTGCTTCGCGCCGTCGGCCAGCTGCTGGGTCTGCGCCGGCATCTGCTGGATCTGCTGGTGCAGCTGGGTGAGACCGCCGGAGAGCTGCGAGACACCGCCCGCGAGCTGCCCGGTTCCGCCCGCGAGCTGGTTGCCGCCGTCGGCGAGCTGCCCGGTTCCGCCGGTCAGCTGACCGACCCCGGTGGACAGCTGGCCGATGCCGTCGGCGAGCTGCCCGCTGCCGTCGGCGAGCTTGTTGGCGCCGTCGGCGGCCGTGCCGAGCTGCTCGTGCATCTGCGTGAAGCCGCCGTAGAAGCCGTCGAGCAGCTGCTCCAGGATCTGCTTGTTGAACACCGACACGCTCTGCCGGGCCGCGGCCGACACCGCGGCGGCGTCGGCAGGTGCCGCGGCCGGGGATGTCTTGACCTGGATGCCGGCGCGGGTGGCGTCGAGGGGTTCACCGGTCATGACCGAGGCGGCGTTCTGCGAGAACCGCGGCGGGATGATGACCGCGGCCGAGTAGCGGCCTTCGCTGAGACCTTCGTCGGCGTCGTCGGTGTCGGTCATCTCCCACGAGTAGCCGGACTCGGTGTTGTTGACCAGCTTCGCGGCCATCTCGCGGCCGAGCGGGGCCATCTGCCCGTTGATGGTGGCGGGTTCGTCGTTGTTGACCACCGCGACCTTGGCGGCGCCGTGCTCGGACATCGGCGCCCAGAAGGCCCAGGCCAGCACTCCGACGATGAGCACCGGCACGAGCACCAAGCCGGTCCAGGTGCGCCAGCCGACCGAGCCGCCTGCGCGCCTGCTCGCGTGCGTGAACGGGTTCAGCATGTCCCTCACACCTCCAGGAGGCGGCCGGCGAACGCGGGGGCGTCCGGCCGCGTGGAAAGCCGCATCGTGCTCAGCCGGTGTTCCGGCAGCAGGCCGGAGACCAGGCTCGGGTTCTGGTGGGTGACCACGAAGGCCACCGGCTCACCGTCCGATGTGGACGCTTGCGCGAGCAGCCGGGCGATCTCGCGGCGCTGTTCGGTGTCGGCGACGGCGTCGAGCTCGTCGATGAGCACCAGCCGCACGCCGTCGGCCAGGGCCGAGGCGATCTCGGCGGCGGGCGCAACGCTCTCGCGGCAGCGCACCAGCGCGGTGGCGGACCGCACGGCGCGGGCGCGCTGCGGCAGCAGCAGGCCCATAACGCGCACGTCGCCGCGCACTCCGCTGAGCCGTCCGCCGAGCGCGTGCAGCATCGCCGAGGACAGGTCGTCGTCATCGCCCTGCACCGCCAGCACTCCGCCGGGCCGCAGCGCGATCCGCACGCCTTCGAAGACCGGCTCGTCGCGGTCGTCGTGCACGCCGAACCCGCGCGCGCTGACGACCTCGTCGTTGCCGGGCCAGTTGGCGAGCCGGATCTCGTGCTCCAGCGCCTCGCCTTCGACGTCGAGCGCGGGAAGCTTGCGCGACAGCCACTTCGGCAGCCACCAGGCCCGGTCGCCGAGCAGCGCCATCACCGCGGGCACGAGCGTCATGCGCACGATGAAGGCGTCGACGAACACGCCGACGGCGAGCCCGAAGGCGATGGGCTTGATGTTGGAGTCGCCGTGCGGGACGAACGCGGCGAACACCGAGATCATGATGACCGCGGCGGCCACCACGACGGGCGAGACGTTGGAGAACCCGGCTTCGATGGCGCGCTTGGCGTCGCGGTTGTGCGTGTAGTCCTCGCGCATCCGGGACACGAGGAACACCTCGTAGTCCATGGCCAGGCCGAACAGGATCGCCATCAGCAGCAGCGGCAGGAAGCTGATCACGCCGCCCACGTGGGTGATGTTGAGCTGCTCGGCGAGGTGGCCCTGGTTGAACACGAACGCCGTGGCGCCGAAGGTCGCACCGACCGACAGCAGGTAGCCCAAGGCCGCCTTGATCGGCACCCACACCGACCGGAACACCATGGCCAGCAGCACCAGCGTCAGCCCGACGACGATGACGCCGAAGGGCAGCAGCGCGTCGCTGAGCTTCTCCGACAGGTCGATGCCGATGGCGGTCATGCCGGTGACGGCGATGCCTGCGCCGTAGGTCTGCTCGAAGTGCGGGCTGAGGTCGCGCAGCCGGTGCACCAGGTCCTCGGTCTCCTGCGACTCACCGCCGGAGGTGGGGATGACCTGGATGATGCCGGTGTCGATGGTCTCGTTCGGGGTGGCCATCGGGACCGCGGCGACGCCGGGCAGCGCGCGGATCTCGTCGGCCATGCCGTTGACCTGGCCGAGCGGGTCCTTGGTGCCGATGACGTCGGTGGTGACGATCAGCGGCGCGTTGTAGCCGGGGCCGAACTGCTCGGCGACGGCGTCGTAGGTGTCGCGCGCCGGGGTCCCCACGGCCTGCGCTCCGGCGTCGGGCACCGAGAGCCGCAGGTCAGCGGCGGGGAGCGTGCAGATTCCCAGCGCGGCGATGACGATCACGATCGTCAGCAGCGGAGCCTTGGTGACCGCGCGAACCCAGCGCAGGCTGAACTTGGTGCGCGTGCGCGTGCGGGTGCGGGTCGTGCGCTTGGCGCGCTTGGGGCGCAGCCGCTCTCCGGCGAAGCTGAGCAGCGCGGGGATGACGGTCAGCGAGGCGGCGACGCCGACGGCGATCGACACGCCGGCGAGGATGCCCATGACGGTCAGGAACGGGATGCCGGGAACGGCCAGCGCCAGCAGCGCGATGATCACGGTGACGCCGGCGAAGATCACCGCGGATCCGGCGGTGGCCACCGAGCGCGCGATCGATTCGGGGACGTCGAGTCCAGCGGCGAGTTGTTCGCGATGGCGCGAGACGATGAAGAGCGAGTAGTCGATGCCGACGGCGAGCCCGAGCATCAGGCCGAGCATCGGCGCGGCCGAGGACACCGTGACGAAGGCGGTCGACAGCAGCACGATCGTCATCGACACGCCGACGCCGACCAGCGCGGTGATCAGCGGCATCACGGCGCCGACCAGCGAGCGCAGCATCAGCAGCAGCACGAGCAGCGCCACGATCACGCCGACCGCTTCGGTGGCGCCGACGGCGGGCATGTTGACGGCGAAGATCGAGCCGCCCGCGTGTACGTCGCTGCCGGGGCCGAGCTCGCGTTCGAGGGTGTCGGCTTCGGCGAGGAGATCGTTCTTGACCGAATCCGGCACGGAGGTCGCGGCGTAGCTGAGCTGCACCGTGATCAGCGCGGTGTCGCCGTCGGGCGTGACCTGGTTCTTGACCATGTCCGACAGCGGGTTCATCACCGCCGTCACACCCTCCTGGGCTTCGACGCGGTGGATCACGGCGTCGAGGGCCTCACGCCCCTGCGGCGAGTCGATGCGCTGGCCGGGCGGCATGGTGGCCACGAGCTGAGCGCTGGAGCCACTCATCTGGGGGAAAACGTTGTTGAGGTGGTCGAGCGTGTCCTGCGACTCGGAGCCGGGGATCGCGAGTTCGGTCTCCATGCCCTGCTGGAACAGCGCGGCACCGGTTCCGAGCACCGCGAGCAGGGCTAACCACGCGACCAGCACCCAGGCTCGACCGCGGACCACTGCCCGCCCCAGCCGGTAAAGCAACGAAGACAAGGGGAACACTCCCGGTATTTCGATACACGGTGTATGCGATACAGACTGTATATTTCCCGAGATCCACGTAGCTCGTGCCCGCAGGCAACTGTGAGGCGAAACACCAAGCAGGAGAATCCCGGTCATGACCGACCAGCCGCGCCAACGCGAAACCCGGCGACGGGCGCAGACACGTCGACGCCTGATCGACGCAGCACGCGAGGTGTTCTCCGAGCACAGCATTCGCGACACGCCCGTGGAGCTGATCTGCGAGACCGCAGGCTTCAGCCGCGGCGCCTTCTACTCGAACTTCGACACCAAGGAGGACCTGTTCCTCGCGGTGTACGAGGAGGAGATGAGCCTGCGCATCCAGAAGACGCGGGCGATCGTCGACGACGTGCTCGTCGAGGGCATCGCCGACCGGGAGTCGCTGCACGACGCGATCGTCAAGGTGGGCACGGCCTGCGCGGAGTCGCTGATCGCCGACCAGAACTGGTACATGTTGGTCACCGAGTTCCGCGCGCACGCACTGCGCCACCCGCACCTGCGCAAGCGCGCCGGCGAGTCCCTGGAGCACCTCACGGACTCGATCGCCGAGCTGCTGCACGAGGCCCTGGACCGGCTGAACCTGCGCCTGGTCGTCGACACCCGCGACGCCGTCCGCGCGCTGACCTCGGTCTACGAGGCCCAGCTGGAACACGCGGCGTTCACCGGCGCCTCGTCGACGTCGAAACCGCTCTTCACGCAGATCTTCCCCAGGATGGTCCAGTCGTTCATCGAACCCGGCGATCCCACGTGACGCGTTGCCGCATCATTCCTCTTCATAACCTAAAATGAGATCCGATGCAGGAAGATATGTACTCGGTTGAGCAGGTCGCGGCACTCCTCGGCCTGCACGTGCGCACGGTTCGCAGCTACATCCGCTCGGGCAGGCTCAACGCCGTCCGCATCGGCAAGCAGTACCGGATCTCCCGGACCGACCTCGAACAGCTCACCGGCAGACCGACCGAACCCGCCCACACCGCAGGCGCGGTGGAGGTCTCCAGCATCGTCCAGATCGACGGCGTCGACCGCTCAGCCGCAGACCGCCTCGGCACCCTCGTCCTCGCGGGCGTGGGCGCCGACCGCACCCTGCGCGTGCAAACCATCCACGACGAGGACCGCAAACGCCTCAAGATCATCGTCATCGGAGAGATGGCCGAAACAGCCGAGGTCCTGCAACTCCTCGACTCGGTCCTCAACAGCGAAAGCGGCCTCTTCACGACGGAGAACCCGTGATCCTGCCGGAGGTCCGCGACCCGCGCCTGATCACCGTCCGGCGCGGAGGAACGCTCACGGACTCCGATCACCACCTGCTGGCCCGGTGGGCCGCCGACTGCGCCGAGCACGTCCTGCACCTGTTCGAGCAGACCGAACCAGGCGATCCACGCCCGCGTCAGGCGATCGAGCAGATCCACGCCTGGACCCGCGGTGAGATCCGGATGTGGGATTCCCGCTCAGCGGGCGGACACGCGATGGCGGCGGCACGCCCGCTGTCCGGAGCACCGCGCTTCGCGGCGTTCGCCGCAGGCCAGGCCGCGGTGGTGGCGCACGTCGCGGAGCACGACCTCGGCGCGGCCGCCTACGCGATCAAGGCCGTCCGCGCAGCCGAGGACGAGGCGGCCGGGCGCGAGGAATGCCGCTGGCAACGCGCCCAACTCCCCGACCCGATCCGCACGCTCGTTCTGGAAGACCAGCAGCGGCGCAACGAGATCTGCTGGTCGGTCTTCGACTGACAGGCTCAGTCGAGGCAGAACTCGTTGCCCTCGACGTCCTGCATCACCTGACAGGACTCGTTGAACCCGTCGGCGACCAGGAGCGTGCCCCGGGTGGCCCCGAGCTCTTCGAGACGTGCGCACTCGGCCTCCAGAGCAGCGAGCCGCTCCTCCCCCACCAGACCCGTCCCGACCCGCACGTCGAGGTGCACCCGGTTCTTCACGACCTTGCCCTCAGGAACCCGCTGGAAGAACAACCGAGGCCCCACACCCGAGGGATCAACGCAGGCGAAGGCCGAACCCTGCTGCTCAGCGGGCAGAGACCGATCGAACTCACCCCAGGACCCGAACCCCGGCGGCGGAGGCGGCACCACGTACCCGAGCACCTCGCACCAGAACCGAGCAACCCGCTCCGGCTCCGCGCAATCAAAAGTGATCTGAACCTGCTTAACCGACCCCATCACCCCAGCGTAGCGACACCACGCGCAAAAACGGGCGCATTCGCAGCCGAAACTCTCGCCGCGCTTGGCCACCATCCCGCAGTGTCGCCAACGCGGTCCGGCTCGACGCTCGGGATGTCACGTGCGCCGTGGCTGGCGCACATCGCCGCCTACCCGTTCAAGCTCCGGGGACTGATCGACGAGTTCCACGCGAGCAGCACCGACGGGCTGCGAGCCGCAGAAGCGCAGGGGGACGATCCCACCCGAGCACGGCTGCTGTTCCACCTGGGCGAGGCACACCACTTCCACGACGAATTCGACGCGGGAAGCCACTACATGCGGCAATCCGCCGAACTCTTCTCCGCTCTGGGCGAGAGCTGGTGGGAGGCGCTGGCCCACAACGTGCAAGGCGAGACCTTCCTGGAGCAGGAGCTCTACGCAGAGGCGGCTGCCTCGGTACGGCGGGCGCTAGATCTTGCCAATGACCTCAAAGGCGCCCTGCCGTGCTGGGACTGGCCTTGGCCCACCTCGGTGATTTTCGACGAAGCGTTCTCCTACCTGCGCCACTCGCTCAGCACCAGCGGCAGCGACGGCTTCGCGACCGGTTACACGTTGCACGCCGTCGGAATCGCACATCTCCTCGCGGGCGACACCGAGAACGCGGTTGAGAACCTCCAACGCGCAGTGGAGCACCGTCACCACCTCGGCCAGCGGGTGAGCGAGGCCACGAGTCTCACGGCCCTCGGCAAGGCGCACCAGCCCCTCCCGGTTCAGGGTGTCGTCGTCCGCCGGTGCACCGCTCGCCCAACGATGATGCTGGTCCTCGGGCTCAGACTTGCCGGTCTCCTCGACTTCCTCCAAGGTCGGCTCATCCGTCTCGACGGTCGAGACTTCAGGGAGCAACTCAACGTCGCCACGCACGACGCTCGGCGGAGCCGGAGCCCCTTCCTCAGCAATGGACTTGTCCAGAGGCCACAGCTTGAAGACGGACTTCCCGCCGGTTCTTTTCGCGGTCCAGCGAGTGGCCGAGATACCAGGCAGCACCCACGTGCGTCTCAAACTCGCCGATGTACTCAACGTAAGCCGGGCGAACCTCACGAAATAGGTGGAGTCTTCGGCCTGGAGTCGCGAGCGCCTTGTTCCCAGCTGTGAGCTTCTGCGGCCCCTTTGTCCCCTCACCTGTGTAGTGAAAAGGCGCCGTTTGACCGCCAGCCGTCGTAGTCATAGCCGTACTGGCTACCGCCCTTGCCAGTGAAGATCAGGACGTGCTTGGCCTTGGCGATCGGTGCGATCCCGCTCTGCCGGTTGCCCCCGTACTTCGCCTGCACTTCGGTCCGGCGAAGGACCGTCCCCGGCTTGATGTCCCACCCGTCAACGTCAGTCGCCACGGCGCGACACCCTATTCGGCGTCCCTCCATGGCGTGATCAAAACTGCCGTTCACATGGCGAAATAGCTGATTCTCGCCTGAACGGAGTACCGAGGTTCAGGTGAGCCCACACCGTCTTTCAAAGCGTGCGGGGAGCCCTCAGGCAAACGGCTTGGGCTCACCAGGCTGTGACGAACGAGTGCCTCAACTGCCAGCTTCGATACGTTCGAAGTCGCCGGAAGACACCTCGTAGATGCAGGTGATGCCGTAGGAGTTCAGCAGGTCGACCAGATCCACGGGCGGCTTCTTGGGCACGAGAACGGCAAGCTGCTCGTGGTTGACATGGCGCGCATAGTCCTGGACCTGCCCCAACGCGTATCGGAGGCTGTGCCTCGAAACATTGCTCTTCGCCTCGATCAGCTCGCGGAGCTTCTCGTCGAACAGATCGACGTTCAGCGATGGAGCACCGGGCAAACAAGGGTGTTCACGGAGTTACCGACCGACGCAATCCCAGCCTGCCGGTTACCCCCATAGAGATCGTGAACCTCTTGTCGGCGCATCTCTGCGCCCGGCTCGATGTTCCAGTCCTCGTCGTTCAGTTCACGCGCAGCCACGGCTAGTAACACTAATGGGTGGTACCGACGGAGTGATTACTTCGTCAACGGCAACGTTCTTCCAATCCTCACCCGAGCTCACACGGGGAAGTCTCGGCTATCCCGAGCAGCGCTCTGATGTAGCTGTAGAAGTCGCCGGCATCGATGTCTTCAACAACCGTCGCGTTGGCTTCCAGGCCGTGGACTCCCCAGGACATGGCTGCGTATCCCCTGGTCAGTTCGCCTGCTGTTTCCACGTCGACGTGGTAGTTGGCCTTTCGCGTGATCAGCTCGGGATGCAGCAGCACCGCTGCTGCCAACGAATCCGGGTGGGTAGTTCCGTCGATGCCGACGCTTCGGTCGAAGTCGAGGGTTGCTGCGCAGACTCGGGTGAAGAAGTCGGAGAGCGGGGTTCCGAGGGCGGCGATCGCGTCGAGCTGCGCTTGGCCGAAGACTGCTTGTTCCAACGTGAGCGGTGCCCAGGGGATGACCGTGATGTCGAAGCCCGCTGCGAAGACCGCCTTCGCGGCTTCGGGGTCGACGTAGAAGTTGAATTCTGCTGCGGCTGTGATGTTTCCGCGGGCGTTGTTGCTGCCGCCCATCACGTAGAGGGCTTTGACGTTGTCGACGAACGTGGGGTCTTTGACCGTGGCTGTGGCGATGTTGGTCAGCGGGCCGATGCAGACGATCGTCAGTTCGCCTGGGGACTCCGCGGCTAGGCGGATGAGGGCGTCCACCGCGTGTTCCGGGTCGGCGTCGCAGCCGGTCATGTCCATGGTCATGCCGCCGACTCCGTCGCCGTGGACGTTCTCAGCGCTTTCCCACGGGCGGACCAGGGGGCGGCGGCAGCCGAGGTGGACCGGGACCTCGCCCAGCCTGCCTGCGACGTTGAGGGTGAGGAAGGCGTTGCGGATCTGCTGGTCGAAGCCGACGTTGCCGGCGACCATGGTGATCGCGCGCAGGTCTGCTCGGGGGTCGAGGAGGCCGACGAGCAGGGCGATGCAGTCGTCCTGCGCGGTGTCCGTGTCGATCACCAGAGGCACCTTCGGGGTCGTCATGTCGGCTCCTGTTCGGGCGGATGTCGGTCGCGACCGCAATACTCGCCCCGCGATCAACCGGCGCACCAGGGAGGCGACATGCCGACGCAGATCTCCACGTTCTTGATGTTCCAGAACGGCAAGGCCGAGGAGGCGATGAACTTCTACATCAGCCTGTTCGACGACGCCGAGGTGCTCACCATCAGCCGTTACGGCCCTGGTCAGCAGGGGGCTGAAGGATCCGTGCAGCACGCCACGTTCACCTTGTGCGGGCGGCAGTACATGTGCATCGACTCGCCCGTGTCGCACGCCTTCGACTTCACGCCGTCGGTGTCGCTGTACGTCGACTGCGTCGACGAGCAGCAGCGGGACCGGCTCCACCAGGCGCTTTCCGAGGACGGCGCGGTGCTGATGCCACCGGACGACTACGGGTTCTCGCGGAAGTTCAGCTGGGTCAACGATCGGTACGGGATTTCCTGGCAGCTCAACCTCCCGCACAGCTGAGCGATCTTGCAACGCTAAGGTCTGCGCATCCGTTCCGATTCGATTGGGAGCCGATGACGACCGTCAGCGATCACGCAGCAGAAACGCTCACCGTGCTTCGGCCGGACGTCCGGGAAGCCGCCGAGAACGCCGACGCCGCAGTTCTCCGCCCCGAAGACCAGTCCCAGCTGGGCCAGGCCGATCGGGCGCGGATCGCGCTGCGCGTCGCGCTGGTCAACGAGTCCCCCTCCTACGCCGACTCGGTAGCCGTCGCGCTCGACGACGCCGAGGTCGTGCGGAACGTCGAGCGCTGGGGTGAGCTGCCCGAGTCGACGCAGGCGCTGCTGGCGCACTGCGAGCAGGTCGCGCTCGACCCGGCGGACGTGGGCGCCGACGAGATCGCCGAACTGCGGGAGCACTTCAGCCCCGCTCAGGTCGTCACCGCCACGCAGGTCGCCGCCTACGCGAGCTTCCGGGTGCGGCTGGAGAGCGGGCTGCGGCTGGTGGCCGGCGCCGGGGACGGTCCCGCGTCCCAGGCCGGGATCACCATCGAGGCCGGTGCGGCCGCCGACGGGTTCGCGCTGTCGACGCCCGACCAGGCGTTCCCGTCGATGCGGTGGGCGTCGCGGGTCGTGTCCGGCGGTGACTTCGTGGAGACCCTCAAGCTCGACGCCGGGGTGCTGTCGGCGCAGACCCTGCTGCGCGAGGCGATCATGACCGGTCACGGCGCTCTGGGCCGGGCCGATCGCGAACTCGCCGCGCTGGCGACCTCGCTGATCAACGGGTGCGGCTACTGCACGGCCGTGCACGGCAAGCGGCAGGTGGAGCTGTCCGGGGACCCGCTGACCGCCGTGGTCCTCGCCGAGGCCGGTCCCGCCGCCATCGCCGACGAGCGGCTGCGGGCCGTCGTCGACGTCGCCGGGGCCCTCACCTACACGCCGGCCGCGCTCACCGCCGCCGATGTCCGACGGCTGCACGCCGCCGGGCTCGGCGCCGACGACGTGCACGACCTGGTCGCCGTGTCGTCCATGTTCGCCTGGGACAACCGGCTGATCATGACGCTCGGCAACGCCGTGCGTTCCTAGTTCCTCCTGCGGATCGGCCTCTCTCGGGTGACAGTGGGGTGACCTGCGGCGTGTCGTGGCGGACCCGTCGGGGTAGTCGTTGCGTGCGGAAACCGAGGGAGGCTCCCCATGGTTCAACTCACGACCGAGCCAATGATCGTCAAAACCCCTGCCGGAGAGCTCAAAGGGGACCTTGTGATGCCACCGCCTGCACGGGCGGTGGTTTTGTTCGCGCATGGTTCCGGCAGCTCACGGCGCAGTCCGCGCAACCGCGCGGTCGCCGAGTCCCTGCACAACGCGGGCTTCGGCACCCTGCTGCTGGACATGCTCACGCCTGACGAGGCGTCGATCGACCAGCGCACGCACGAGTACCGGTTCGACATCGACCTGCTGGCCGAGCGGCTCACGCCCGCCATCGACGCGCTCGGTTCCTGGCAGGCCACACGCGGCATGCCGGTCGGCCTGTTCGGCGCGAGCACGGGCGCGGCCGCGGCGATGAAGGCCGCCGCGCGTCGTCCGGACCGGGTCAACGCCGTGGTGTCGCGGGGTGGTCGTCCCGATCTCGGAGGCGACGGGCTGGCCGAGGTGCAGGCCCCGACGCTGCTGATCGTCGGCGGCGACGACCGCGAAGTGCTCAACCTCAACCGGCAAGCCGCCGAGCTGCTCACCTCATTGCCCCTGACCGACGTCAAGATCGAGATCGTGCCGCACGCCGGGCACCTCTTCGAGGAGCGCGGAGCCCTGGAGAAGGTCTCCGAACTCGCCGACCGGTGGTTCTGCAAGTACCTCGGTGCCGGGCACAGCAAGCAGACCGGCCCCGACGGCGGTCACTTCAAGCCGCCGGAACCCCGTCGCCGGCCACCGATGATGTAGTCCTGCACCGCCTGGTAGCCGGGCACGTCCGCCGCCGTGGCACCACCCGCGCGGATCTCCCGCGCCGTGGTGACCGCGGCGTGCAGGGCCGCTCGGTAGAGCAACGAGCCGGTGCTGATGCGCGCGACGCCCAGGGCGGCCAGCTCCTCGATGCTCTGGCCCGGCTTGTAGAGGACGTTGACCGGGACGTCAACCGCCTCGACCAGGGCTCGGACGTCGTCCTCGGCGCTGATGCCGGGGACGAAGACGCCGCTGGCTCCCGCCCCGGCGTAGCGGCGGGCTCGTTCCAGCGCGTCCGGCAGGGACGGGTTCGGGTTGAGCCAGTGGGTGTCGGTGCGGGCGTTGAGGAACAGGCCCGGAGCTCGGTCTCGGATCGCTGCGATGCGCTGCTCGTGGAGCTCCGGGTCGCAGAGCTCGTCCTCGATGTTGATGCCCGCGATGCCGAGATCGGCCAGTTCCGCGGCGAAATCGCCGATCTCGGCCGGGCTGAGGCGGAAACCGGCCTCGATGTCGACCGTGATCGGGACAGGCAGCCCGACGATCTTCTTCGCGAGGTCGAACGTCTCGTCCTGCGTTCCCCCGCTGCCGTCCGGCACGCCGTGAACCGCGGCGACGCCGAGACTCGTGGTGCCGATCGCGGCGAACCCCGCATCGGCCAGCGCGGCGGCGGAGGCGAAATCCCAGGCGTTGGGCAGCAGCAGCGGCTCGGCACCCTCGTGCAGCGCGTGGAAGTCCATGCCCGGCACCGTAGAGGCCGGGGCCGACACGCCGCGCCTTCACCCGTCGGGGTGAGGAAATTCGAATTTCGCGCGAAATTCGAATGGCCGACCCCGTCGGGACGCAGCCTTCGGAGCAAGGCCTGGTCAGGGCGGTGGTGTCTCAGGGCGGCTTCCCCCCAGAGCGCTTGCCCTTGGGACGGCGGTTCCTCGGGTGGCGTTCTCGTCAGCGGGGCATGCGGCGCCAGATGGGCTGGGGGACGTAGTGCATGGCGGCGAAGACCCAGCGGAGGATGCCGGGGACCCAGACGACCCTGCGGCCTCGGTGGAGGGCCTTGTCGGTTGCGTCGGCGACCTGGTCCGGCGTCGACGACCAGGGGGCCGGGTCCATGCCGGTGGTCATCCGGCCGATGACGAAGCCGGGCCGGACGATCAGCAGCGACACACCGCTGCCCACCAGGGCGTCGGAGAGGCCGTTGGCGAAGCCGTCGAGGCCGGCCTTGGCGGAGCCGTAGACGTAGTTGGCGCGGCGGACCCGGACACCGGCGACCGACGAGAACACCACGATCTGGCCGTGACCCTGCTCGCGCAGCAGGTTCGCCAGGTGCGTGAGGACGTTGACGTGGGCGACGTAGTCGATGTGCACGACGTCGACCGCGTGCGCGGCCTCGGACTCGGCGCGCTGCTGGTCGCCGAGGATCCCGAAGGAGATGACCGCGGTGCCGATCGGGCCGTGCTCCTCGCGGAGGTCGCGCAGCAGCGCTTCGTGGGTGTCCAGCCGGGCGGCGTCGAACTCTACCCGCACGACCTCGTCGGCACCCGCTTCGAGCAGCGCCGACTCCTGCTCGTCGAGGTCCTGCGAACGCCGGGCCGCGAGGATCACCTTGCCGTTCCCGCGCCGCACCAGGCGGTCCGCGACCGCCACGCCGATCTCGCTCCGGCCACCCAGGATCAGTACCGCTCCGCTCATCGCGGTCATCCTGCCACTACCCCGACAACACCCGGTGCACCCCCGGTGGCTTGCCGGGCAACGTTTTCCGGTTTCCCGCACGGGCGCGGCCGGTTCAGTCGCGCAAGTCACCCGCACCTCAAACGGAGGGCTGTTTACCGGCTGATGCCCCCGGCATACTCTTAGTACGAGATCGTTCCCCCACGAAGGCAACCGAGCGGATCCCTCTCATGGCTGACGCCCACCCGCAGATCGACACGACCAAGCCCAGCATCGCGCGCGTGTACGACGCGTTCGTCGGCGGCAAGGATAACTTCGAGGTCGATCGCGAGGTATTGCGGCAGATTCAGCAGCTCGCCCCGGAAGCCATCCAGGTCGGCAGGCAGTGCCGCGCTTGGCTGATCCGCGTCGTGCGCTTCATGGCGGGCAACGCCGGTGTCGACCAGTTCCTCGACCTGGGATCGGGCCTGCCGACCGCGGAGAACACCCACCAGGCGGCGCAGCGGATCAACCACGAGACGACGGTCATCTACGTCGACAACGACCCCTCGGTCGCGGCGCACGGCCGCGCGCTGCTGGAGGAGAACGAGTTCACCCACTTCGCGGTCGCCGACCTGCGCGATCCCGAGGAAGTGCTCAACCACGAGTCGGTCCGCAAGTACCTGGACCTGGAGCGCCCCGTGGGGTTGATCCACAGCAACACGCTGCACCACGTCACCAAGGACGAGAACCCCGCGGCGATCATGCGCACCTACCTCGACGCGCTGGCCTCCGGCTCGTACCTGGCGATCTCGCACCTGCACAACCCGGGCGACGGCAGCTCCCGCGCGCAGCTCGCCGAGGAGTCGCAGGTCAAGTTCAACTCGATGATGGGCAGCTGCTACTACCGCAGTCGCGAGGGCATCCAGGAGCTGTTCGCCGATCTGGAGATGATCGAGCCCGGCCTGGTCAACCTCTTCGACTGGTGGCCGGACGGCCCGCGCCTGACCGAGCCCTCGGACGGCGAGTACAACCTGCTCGGCGGCGTCGGCCGGAAGCGCTGACGCCGGAACTCGGCACGAAGGGCGCCTTTCCGGGGTTCGGTGGCGATTCCTCGGTCGGAAACCGCCACCCGTGACCGCAAAGGCGCCCGGTCGAGCTCACATGGCCTGGCGCGAAGTCCAGTGCCGCATCGCGTGTTCCACGAGCGCGATCAGGGTGCGCTTGGTGGATTCCCGGTCCCGGGCGTCCACCGGGCCGATCGGCACGTCAGGCCCGATCGCCATCGCTTCCCGCACCTGTTCGAGCGAGTGCAGCATCTGCCCGTCGAACATGTTCACGCCCACCAGGTAGGGCAGGCCGCGGTCCTCGAAGAAGTCGATCGCCGAGAACGAGTCCGCCAGCCGGCGGGTGTCGACCAGCACGACGGCGCCGATGGCACCGCGCACCAGGTCGTCCCACATGAACCAGAACCGCTGCTGCCCGGGAGTGCCGAACAGGTAGAGGATCAGGTCCGAGGCCAGCGAGATGCGGCCGAAGTCCATGGCGACCGTGGTGGTGGTCTTGTTCGGAGTCGCGTCGAGGTCGTCGACGCCCTTGGAAGCCTCCGTCATGACCGCTTCGGTGGTCAGCGGAACGATTTCCGAGACCGAACCGACGAACGTCGTTTTGCCCACACCGAACCCGCCCGCGACGACGATCTTCGCCGACGTCGAGCTGGTGCCACCCCGGTTGGCAGCCTCCGGCATCGAGCCGAGCTGGGGTGCGCTATAGCCGACGGAGTCCACTCAAAACCCTTTCCATCAACATCATGTGTGGTGCGCTACCGCTTTCGCTCACCGTGCTGTGCACGGTGATCAATCCGAGTTCGGCCATGTCGGCCAGCAGCACGCGGGCGACCCCGATCGGCACCGACAGCAGTGCCCCCACCTCGGCCACCGAACGCGGTTGCTGGCACAGCTCGGCGATCGACTGGTGCTCCAGCCGGACCGGTGCGCCGGGTCGGTAATTCTCGCCGACCGAAACCAGGGTCTCGATGGCCAGTTCGTAGTTCGACTTCGTCCGGCCGCCGGTCCAGGTGTAGGACCGGATGCTGGAGGCTACGGGAGCTTCGGGAACGGCGTCGGCAGGGTCCTGCGACACCGTCCTGGCACGCTGGTCCAGCTCGTGGTCCTGCGGTGATTCCGGCTCCTCGCGCCCCTTGCGCTTGTCCCGCTTGGGCTTGGCGCCGAACGTGAACGCGTTGACGACATCGGCGAAGCTGTCATCGCCCGAGTTCTGCCGTCTTCGGTCTCGACGTGGGTATTCCGAGCGTCTGCTCATCGCGTCCTCACACCAGTTGACCCGACACAGCGCCCGCGCTGTTCTGCAGCTGGGTGCGGATCTCCGGAGTGAGCATCTGGCCGACGCGCTCGACCAGCATGGTCATCTCGTACGCGATCAGCCCCATGTCGCACTGCGGAGCGGCGAGCACCGTCAGGCACGAACCGTCGCTGATGCCCATCTGCAGCAGGGTGCCCCGGTCCATCTCCACGATCGTCTGCACGACCCGGCCGGCCTCGAAGCACTTCGCCGATCCCTGCGTCAGGCTCAGCAGACCAGAGGCCACAGCGGCGAGCTGATCGGCACGATCCCTGGGCAGCGTCGCCGAAGCGGTCAGCACCAGTCCATCAGCCGAGACCACGATCGCGTGCGCCACTCCCTGCACGCGTTCGGTGAAGTCCGTGATCAGCCAGCCGAACCTGCGGGAAATAGTCTGTGCGCTCATGCAACCTCCTGTTCGTTGCCGAGATGATCACGTGTCTTCTCGCGTGTGTCCACCACTCAGCCCTCGTCGGTCATCCGGTGCCGGCCACGGCTGACTCCGCCTTGGAAGTCGGACAGCCTGCTGCGCAACGCGTTCGGGTCGCGCTGGAGCCGTCGTGGCTGGCTCGGCTGCTGCGACTGGTTGGACACGCTTCCCGGAACCAGGTTCGCCTTCGGCTTGCGCCGGGGCAGTCCGGCGCTGGTGAACGACGTCTCCTGCGGGTTCGCCGCGGCTTCCGCCGCCTCGCGGGCCTTGTCCGCGGCGAAGTCCCAGGCTTGCGCCTCCGGGGTCTGCGGGATCCAGGGCTGGGCCTGGGGCAGTTCGGGAGCCTGCTCCGAGGAGTCCGGGGGCCACGGCTTGAACGCCGACTCCGGGTCGGTGTGACCGAACTGGACCCCGTTGTGCGCCAGCTTCTTGCTGATGTCCTCGGCGCTGCGGCTCTTGGGAGCTTCCTCGGAGGCGGGTTCAGCGGCGGCCCGGTTGCGCGGCTTGCGCTGCGGCAGACCGGACGAGGTCAGCTGCGGCTCGTCGTCCTCGGCGGGCTTCCCGGAGGTGAACAGCGCGGAGTCGCCGTCCTTGGTCTCCGGCCAGTGGAACTCGCCGGTCTCCGAGATCGAGTCCGACGCCGCGGGCATGAACCACTGCCCCGCCAGGTCGTTCCGGGCCGGTTCCTCGGCGGGCTCCTCGGTCTCCTCGCGGGTCACGGGTCGGTCGTAGTCGAGCGAGGAACCGAAGAAGCTGTTGGTCTGCGAGTCCTCACCCCCGGCCGGGGAGAAGAAGTCGTTGGCCTGGCCGGAGCCGGAGTCGAAGAAACCGCTCCCGTCGAACTGGCCCGAGCGCTCGGCCTGATCGTGGGGGAAGACCGGCTCGAACAGGCTGGTCGGCGCGTTGGCGTTGTACTCCTCGTCGCCGTGCGCCCAGCCCTGTTCGTCGTCCTGGGCCAGGACCGGCTCGTGGGTCTGCCAACCGTCGTCCTCGGGCCGGTGCTGGTCGGGAACCCGCTGCGGCAGCGGCGAACCCGCACCCGGGAACGAGGTCTGCAATCCGGGCAGCGAGTGGCCGTTGACCTGCGCGGGCGGCGCTGACGGCGGCATCTGCGACTGGCCGCTCGGCTGGGCGGAGACCACGTGCTCGGCCGGGACCAGGACCGTGGCGCGCACGCCCTCGACGTCGGGACCGCCGTGCAGCTCGACGCTGATGCCGTGCCGCGCGGCCAGGCGTCCGGCCACGAACAGGCCCATCCGGCGCGACGTCGAGATGTCGTCCTCGGCGACGCGGGCGAGCCGCTGGTTGGCGGAGGCCAGGTCGTCGTCGCCCATGCCGATGCCGTTGTCGAGGACGTCGAGCACGACCGTTCCGTCGCCGGACTGGTAGCTGGAGACGGTCACGACGGTGTCGGGCGCGGAGAAGTTCGCGCCGTTGTCCATCAGCTCGGCGACCAGGCGCACCAGGTCGCTGGCGGTGTTGCCGCGCAGCTTCACCGACGGGGTCGGCTGCACCGCGACCCGCGGGTACTGCTCGATCTCCGAGACCGCCGAGCGCAGCACGTCGGCGAGGTCGGTGGGCTGGGTGAAGCGGCGGGCCAGGTCGCTGCCGGAGAGGACCATGAGGTTCTCGTTGTTCCGGCGCATCCGGGTCGCGAGGTTGTCGAGCTGGAAGAGCCTGGCCAGCTGGTCGGAGTCTTCCTCGTCCTGCTCCAGCTCCTCGAACAGGCGCAGCTGGCGTTCCAGCAGCGCCTGACTGCGGCGGGACACGCTGACGAACGCGTCGCTGTAGCCGCGGCGCAGGTCGGCCTGCTCGACCGCCAGGCGCAGCGCCTGCCGGTTGACCTCGTCGAAGGCCCGCGCCACCTGGCCGACCTCTTCGGTGGTGTTGACCGGCAGCGGCGGCACCTCGGCCTCCGCGCCCTTGCCCTCGCGGACCGCGGTGACCGCCGAGGGCAGGTCGTACTCGGCCGCGTCCAGCGCGCCGATCCGCAGTTCGCGCAGCGAGCCGAGCAGCTGGCGGGTGATCATGATGATCACGCCGGCGGCGGCGATCAGCGAGGCCAGCAGCATCACCGAGTCCCACCCAGCGCGGTCGCTGGCGTCGTCGGCCAGGCCCTGCGCGATGGTGCGAACCTCGTTCGCCAGCTCGCCGCGACCGCCTTCGATGGTCGCCGCGGAGCCGTCGCTGACGCTGTTCCACGCCTCGCGCTCGACGGAGAAGCCCCGGCTGGACTTGCTGTCGGTGCTCTCCAGAACGATCACACCGAGCATCTGGTTGCGCTGCACGATCGCCGGGACCTGGAGCTGCTCCGCGAGGCGCTGCTGCCAGTGCTTGGCCACACCGGAGCTCGCGTCGTTGATCTTCGACAGCAGTCGGGCGCGGGAACCGGAGAGGTTGTCGAGCGTGGGTGCGTCCAGCGAACCGTCCCGCAGCCCGGACAGCACCAGCGCCTGCTGGAGCCGGACCTCCTCGGTCAGGCTGAGCAGGTCGGTCAGCGCGGTCGCGGTGCTGGAGATCTGGGGGTCGGCGACGCTGGTGGTCAGCGCGCGGTCCAGCGCGAGCGCCGCGCGCACGGCCTGGCTGTAGGCGCCGACGGCCTGCATGGCGGTGACCCGCTTGGCCTGGACGCCGGCGCGCACCGCGGTCAGTCCGTCCAGCGCCTTGCGGGTCTCGGCGAAGCGCTCGTGGACGACGTCGGTGTAGACGTCGTTCTCGGTGAGGATGACCCGCAGGTTCTCGGCCGCCTTGTCGGTGGCTCCGACCTGCTCCGTGAAGGTGCCGATGTCGCCGCCACCGACGAGGTTCTCCACTGCGTGGTTTCGCTCCAGCTGCAGACCGCTGGTCAGCGGTTCCAGCTGGTCTTCGGCGTCGAGCACCTGCGCGACCCGGCCGTACTGATCGGCCTGGTCGACCTGCCACTGGATCTGACCGACACCGAGCGTGATCGCGAACAGCACGGGGACCAGCACGACGGCGGCCAGCTTCGTGGGCAGCGACCAGTTGCGCCACTGCAGGAAGCCGGCAGGCCGCCGGTCCCCGCTCACGAGCGATCTCCCTGTGCGTCTCCGCGCTGGTCAAGCAGGCGTGTCGAACAAAGCGTAGGCGAACGGCGCATGCGTGCGGTCCCGCAATCGTCGTGCTGATGGTCTGGGGTGAAAGGCAGGCCTGCCGGGAGGGCGCGGGGTCGGCGAACCAACGCGAGACTCCCTGCCTTCACGATCTCAACGATACTCAGCGTCACCAATGACTTCCCCGGCCGGTACATTCCGGACACTGGTATCGAACCGTGACCCTTCCCGTTCGCACGACTACCTCTCAGTGCCCAAGCACTATATGCCCCTGCCGCAAGGAAAGCACCGGGGGCTTTTTCGCAATGTGCTACGCCAAACAGGCGAGATCACGCCGAGTGTTCAATCAGTTCGGGAGCGCTTCACGCAATTTCACCCGTTCGGGCTAAAACGACCTCGGAACTCTTCCCCGAGAGAGGCTGTAACGCCTGGTCAGCGACTTTCGATCTTCAAGAGGCAGGTCCCTGACCTGGCCTTACCCGCCAGTAACCGAGAGTCGCCCACCCGTCGCGGACTCCCGGCTCCGGCCCTGCTCAGACGGGTGAAATGGAAGACCGCAGGTGGTGCTCCCCACAGTGTCGATAGCGGTAGAACAGTGGTAAGAATTGCCCGCCTCCGCCAGCTCGGCGACCCCGGCCGGCACACCCTGAAGCCCCAGGAAGGATGCATGAGCAACGCAACGCAATCCGCGCTGCGCGGTTCCCCCCGCGAGCCCGGAAATCAACGCGCGGCGTTCGGCGGAATCGAGAAGAGCGCGGTTCGCACAACCGCCGACCGGCCCGATTTCACCGCAATCCAGCAGAGCGCCGAATTCCGCAGCCTCCGCCGTCGACTTAAATGGTTCGTTTTCCCCGCGACGGCGTTTTTCCTCATCTGGTACTTGGGCTACGTGGTGGCCGCGGCGTACTTCCCCGAGGAGATGGCGAAGCCCGTCGTGGGCGACGTCAACGTCGGATTGCTGCTGGGAATCGGGCAGTTCGTGACCACCGTCGGGCTGACCACCCTCTACGTCAGGTTCGCCCGCCGCCACATCGACCCGCGCGTCGACGAAATCCGTGAGCAGGCCGGAGAGTTCGACCGATGAACCTTGCCCAACCCCACGTCATCCCCGACGACAGCGTCATCATCAACACCAGCGTCTTCGCGGCGTTCGTGCTGATCACGCTGTTCATCGTCTACCGCGTCAGCAACCGCGGCACGGCCAGCGACTACTTCGTCGCAGGCAGCGCCTTCAGCGGTGTGCAGAACGGCATCGCGCTGTCCGGTGACTACCTGTCGGCCGCGTCGTTCCTCGGCATCGCCGGCGCGATCGCCATCTACGGCTACGACGGCTTCCTCTACAGCATCGGCTTCCTGGTCGCATGGCTGGTCAACCTGCTGCTGCTGGCCGAACGCACCCGCAACACCGGCCGTTTCACCATGGGCGACGTGCTCAGCTTCCGGATGAAGCAGCGCCCCGTGCGCGCCGCGGCGGCGACGTCCACCCTGGCCATCACGATCATGTACATGATCGCCCAGATCGCCGGCGCCGGTGGTCTGGTGGCGCTGCTGCTCAACGTGCACGGCGACTTCGGCCAGATGCTGGTGATGGTCGGCGTGGGCGCCGTCATGATGGTCTACGTGCTGGTCGGCGGCATGAAAGGCACCACGTGGGTGCAGATCATCAAGGCCACCATGCTCGTGCTGTGCGCCGTGCTGATCACGATCTTCCTGCTCGGCAAGTTCAGCTACAGCATGTCCGAGCTGCTCCGCGCCGCCGCTGACAACAACCCGCACGGGCGCGCGATCTTCGCTCCCGGTGCGCAGTACGGCAAGTCCGACATGACCAAGCTGGACTTCATCTCGCTGTCGCTGGCGCTGGTGCTCGGCGTCGGTGGTCTGCCGCACGTGCTGATGCGCTTCTACACCGTTCCCAACGCGCGCGAGGCGCGGCGTTCGGTGGTGTGGGCGACCTGGACGATGGCGATCTTCTACCTGTGCACGCTGATCATCGGCTACGGAGCGAGCGCCCTGGTCGGCAGCGACGCGATCCTGGCCGCACCCGGTGCGGAGAACTCGGCGGCACCGCTGCTGGCCTACCAGATCGGCGGCACTGTCCTGCTGGGCGTGATCTCGGCCGTCGCCTTCGCCACCATCCTGGCGGTGGTCGCGGGCCTGACGCTGACCGCGTCGGCGTCGTTCGCGCACGACGTCTACGCCAGCGTGGTCCGCGGCGGTGAGGTCGACTCCGACCGAGTGGTGTGGGTGGCGCGGATGACGGCGCTGGTCATCGGCGTGGTCTCGATCGGCGGCGGTATCCTGGTGATGGGTCAGAACGTGGCGTTCCTGGTCGGACTGGCGTTCGCCTTCGCCGCCTCGGCCAACCTCTCCACGCTGCTGTACACGCTGTTCTGGAAGCGGTTCAACACCACCGGCACGCTCTGGGGCATCTACAGCGGGCTCATCTCCTGCCTGCTGCTGGTGGCCTTCTCGCCGGTCGTGTCGGGCTCTCCGGATTCGATCATCCCGAGCGTGGACTTCGCGTTCTTCCCGCTGAAGAACCCGGGCATCGTCTCGATCCCGATCTCGTTCCTGTTCGCCGCCATCGGCACCTTCGTGGGCAAGTCGGAGCAGGACGTCGAACGTCAGGCCGAGATGGAGGTCCGCTCCCTCACGGGAATCGGCTCGCGCAGCGGCTGACCTGCGCGAAAAGCGTTCGAAGGGCGCTGGCGGACCGAGCGGTCCGCCAGCGCCCTTCGTCGTCGCGGACCGGGTCGATGTTGGGCGTGGGCTCACTCACCCGAGGTGTTGCCGAGTGAGTTCCGACCGCTGCGCGTCACCGGTCTTCGTGCGTGCCCCGCACGAATTCGTCTTACCCGATCGGATACTGCTGGAATCGGGTTCCGGTCAATAAACTGGGAACCGTCCCGACCAACGCAGAACTTCGCCGAAAATCCGGTCGAGAAGCGAGCTGGTGGGCCAAGTGGGGGTTGTGATGCGCAAGCTTCGGAATGCCCTGTTAGGCATGGCGGTGGCCGCGATCGTGCCCATCTCCGGGCTCGGAACTCACATCGCGACCATCGCCCTCGAAATCAGAGATGTCCTGGTCCAGGCCGCGCACGCGGCTCCTGAGCAGGACACCACCGACTTCCTCGCCTTCGGCACCCGGATCCGCTCGGAACCCGGCACGACCGCCTCGGTGCGAGGAATCGGAAATCCCGGGGACACCGCGACGATTCACCGCAGGGTGATCGGCGAAACCATTGTCTGCGGGGACGGACGGGCCGTTTCGGAATGGCTCGACGTGACCAATGAGCGCAGCCAGATTTCAGGATTCGTGAGCGGCTGCTTCATTTGATTCCCTTTTTTCAGCCCACCGCCGCAGCTGCGGCCCTTCCGGCCTGCCTGCCCGAGAACAGGCAGCCACCGAGGAAGGTGCCTTCCAGGGCTCGGTATCCGTGCACGCCGCCGCCACCGAAGCCGGCGACCTCTCCGGCCGCGTAGAGCCCCTCCAGCGGCATCACCCCATCGGTGAGCACCCGGCCGTCCAGGTCGGTCTCCAGGCCGCCGAGGGTCTTGCGGGTCAGCAGGTTGAGCTTCACCGCGATGAGGGGCCCGGCCGCCGGGTCCAGCAGCCGGTGGGGCTCAGCCACCCGGATCAGCCGGTCCACCGCGTAGCGGCGGGCCTCCCGGATCGCGTTGATCTGCAGGTCCTTGCCGAGTCCTGAGGCGACCTGGCGGTCCCGCTCGACGATGGTGCGTTCGAGCTCGGCGGCGTCGATGTGACCGTCGCCGAGCTCGTTCATGCCCTCGGCGAGTGCGGCGACGCTGTTGCGGACGATGAAGTCCTCACCGCGCCGCACGAACTCCATCACCGGTCCGGGGGTCGCCCCGCCGCCGCGCTGCAGCAGCTGGCGGACGCTGCGGCCGGTGAGATCGGGGTTCTGCTCGGAGCCCGACAGGGCGAACTCGCGGCTGATGATGCGCCGGTTGAGCACGAACCACGTGTGCTCGTGGCCGGTGCCCACGATGTGCTGCAGCGTTCCCAAGGTGTCGAATCCGGGGAACAGCGGTGCGGGCAGCCGGTTGCCGTTCGCGTCCAGCCACAGCGACGAGGGGCCGGGCAGGATGCGGATGCCGTGCCTGGTCCACACGGGAGCGTAGTTGCGGATTCCCTCGGTGTAGTGCCACATCCGGTCCGGGTTGATGATCCGGCCACCGGTCTTGGCCACCACTTCGAGCATCCGCCCGTCGACGTGGTCGGGAACTCCGGCGATCATGTTCTTCGGCGGCTTGCCCAGGCGCTTGGGCCAGTTCTTGCGCACCAGCGGGAGGTTCCCGCCGATACCGCCGGAGGTGACGACCACCGCCTGCGAGGCGAGTTCGAACTCCCCCTTGGTCTTTCGGGGACTCGGCTGACCGCGTTCGGCGTCGCTGGGGATGAGCACCTTGCCGCGCACGCCGGTGACGGCTCCGCCGGTGGTGACCAGTTCGGTGACGCGGTGCCGGAACCGCAGCTCGACGAGGCCCTTGGCCTCGGCCTCGCGGACCCGGCGGAGGAACGGTTCGAGCACGCCGGGGCCGGTGCCCCAGGTGACGTGGAAGCGCGGTACGGAGTTGCCGTGGCCGCAGGCGAGGTAACCGCCGCGTTCGGCCCACTGCACGAGCGGGAAGAACTTGACGCCCTGCGCGGTCAGCCACGCGCGCTTCTCGCCGGAGGCGAAGTCGACGTACGCCTCGGCCCACCGGCGGGGCCAGTGGTCCTCATCGCGGTCGAAGGCCGCGGTGCCCATCCAGTCCTGGAGGGCGAGTTCGTGCGAGTCGCGCACGCCGAGCCTGCGCTGCTCCGGGGAGTCCACCAGGAACAACCCGCCGAAGGACCAGTGCGCCTGGCCTCCCAGGGAAGCCTCGGGTTCCTGGTCGACGAGCACCACGCGGCGACCGGCATCGGCCAGTTCCGCAGTGGCGACCAGGCCTGCCAGGCCCGCGCCCACCACGATCACATCAGCGTCCAGCGCCATCGCCGACCTCCGCTATTACCGACGGGTAGTGGTGGACTTTATACCTCAATCGTGGTGTATCCGGCAGGGATCGCGAGTCGATCTCCGGGTCCTCCGGAATTGCTCTCCACGCCTGAGGAACCACCCATAGGTGGTGTATCCGGCCAATTCGCTGGAAACGCTTCCGCGGTGCCGCCAATCTTGCTCCAACGCGGCGATCGACGCCGCACCCGGAACGAATCCCCCTCCAGCGAAAGGGTTTCCACCATGTCCTCCTACGTCCTCCCCCGGTCGGCCGCCGGTCGGCTCCGATCCCGCTGGCCGCTCGCGCTGGGGCTGGTGATGACGGCGGTGCTGTCGCTGGCCGCGCTGCTGGCCGGCCCACCGGCCGACGCCGAGGTGAGCCGGAACAGTTGTCCCGCAGGGTCTTTCTGCGTCTGGCCCGAGACCGGGTTCGGCGGTCAGTCGCGCGAACTCGCGCTGCGGGCCACCGGGGTCGAGCAGTGCGTCACGCTCGAAACCGGTTGGGAGGCGAAGTCCTTCGCCAACAACACCGGCCATCCGGTGACCGTCTACCAGGATCCGCACTGCGATGAGGAAGCCGACTTCGACACCCACCCATCAGGATCGCAGACCCCGCAGGCCGGTTACGTGGCTCGGGCCATCCAGGTCTGGAGTCACTGACCGCGGCCGGTCAGGCCCCGCACCAGGTCCAGGAGTCGTTCGGCGGAGTTCTGCCAGGTGAACTTCGCCGCCTGGGTCCGGGCCGCCGCGACCAGGTCGGCGCGGGCGTCGTCGTCCTCCAACATCCGCACGGCATCGGCGAAGTCCTTCGGCCTCCCCGTCTCGAAGAACTTCGCGTGCCCACCGGTGACCTCGTGGAAGATCTCCAGATCGCTGCAGACCACCGGCGTCCCCGCGTTCATCGCCTCGATGACCGGCAACCCGAAGCCCTCGTCCCGCGAGGCGGTGACCAGCGCGCTCGCCCGAGCCAGCAGCTGCTGGTACTCGTCCTCCCCGATCCCCCGCCAGAACACCACGTCCGCTCCCGGCGGCAGCCGCTCGCGCAGTTCGTCCTCGCGCTGCGGCGCGATCCGGCTGACCAGGTGCAGCCGGTGTCCAGGAAGGAAAGCCATGCCCGCCAACAACGTTTCCACGTCCTTGTACGGCATGAACGAACCCATGTACACCAGCTCGCGCGGGCCTCCACCCGGTCCTGGTGGTGCCGTCCGGACGGTCTGCGGCTGGGGTGCGTTGTGCACGACGGTGACCGGCCTGCGCGTCAGCCGGTACCGCTCGATCAACCGACGGGTGGTGTCGCTGACGGTCACCACGGCGTCGGCGCGGTTCAGCATCACGCGCTGCGGCCAGAACGCCTTGTGGTAGAGCCGCCAGGCGATCTTCACCGGCAGCGGCAGGAACCCCGGCGGCTCCGGGTGCCGGTAGTAGATGAGGTCGTGCAGCGTGAGCACCAGCCGGTAGTCGCGACGGAACCCGCCGATGATCTGCATCGGGCTGAACACCACGTCGGCGCCCAGCCGGTTCAGGGTGCGCGAGACCCACAGCTCGCGCGGCGAGAACGGGCTGTTGATCAGCACGTGCGGAACCCCGTCGGGCAGCAGGTCCAGCTGCCGCTCGTCGTGGACCAGCATCGTCACGGGATGGAGGTGGTGCAGTGCTTCGATGAGGCTCGCGCCGTAACGGCTGATGCCGTCGTGCTGATCGGTGCGCGTCCAGCGCGCGTCGACCACGAGGTTCATCGGCTCTGCTCCGGGATCGCGAACTTCTCGCGGTGGTCGCTGCGCCCCAGAAACCGCACGATCTCGGCCGACGCGGCATCCGGGGTCTCGTAGTGCACCAGGTGTCCCACGTCGGCGATGACCACGAGCTCGGCGTCGGGCAGTCGCGCAGCCAGCGCGCGCTGTCCCGCCAACGGCGCGATCTCGTCGTGCTCACCGGCCACCAGCAGCACCGGCATGGGCAGCTGCTCGGCGTAGTCGGTCACGGTGTGGGTCACCGAGGCCTGGAAGGACTGGTTGACCACGGTCGGTGAGTGGAACCGGCTGAAGTGCCGCAGGTGGTTGTCGTCGATGAACCCGCGCAGCTGCTTGTCCCGGGTCCGGGTCATCGCCCGGCTGGCCGCCAGCACCACCCACCGGTTGGTCAGCAACGACCGCCCTGCGCGGGAGGGCAACCGCTCCCCGAGCGTGTAGTAGGCAGCGGTCAGGCCCGCGAGGGCCGCGTGCGGACCGCGCAACGCGGACTGGGCGATGGGGTTGATCAGCACCAACCGGCGCACCAAGGACGGGTTCAACGCTGCCAGACGGGAGGCGATGATCGAACCGAACGAATGCCCGATCAGCACGAGCGGCCGCTCGGCGCCACCGAGCCGACCGATCAGCTCGGTGATCACCTCGGCATAGCCGGCGACGTCGTGCCGCGCGTTCATCGGCCCGGAATCCCCGAATCCGGGCAAGTCCGGGATCACGACGCGCCGACCGGTCAGGCCGGCGGCGATGAGCTCCAGGCCGTGGTGCGTGCCGCGCAGCCCGTGCACGATCAGCACCGTCTCGGCGGTGGGCCCGAGCTCCTCGCGGTAGACCCAGTAGTGCAGGTCGGAGCCGTTGATCCGAGCTACACGCTCCATTGGGTGCAGTTCCGGAACGATCATGGTCAGCTCGCCAGCTCGGTGCTGATCTCGTCGAGTTCCACGGCGCTGTCGGGGTCGATCACGTGGTGGTAGAGCGACTCGAAGCGACCCAGGACCTGGTCGATGTCGTGCCGGGAGACCAACCGCTGGCTGGCCTGGCCCATCCGGTCGATGGTGGTGCGGTCGGCGAGCACGTCGCCGATCGCACCCGCCAGCGCGTGCACGTCACGCGGCGGGTACAGCCAGCCGTTCTCGCCAGGGCGGACCAGGTGCGGCAGCGCCATCGCGTTGGCCAGCACCACCGGGGTTCCGGCCGACATGGCCTCCATGGTGGCCAGGCTCTGCAGCTCGGCGATGCTGGGCATGCAGAACAGGTCGGCGCGGGCGTAGGCCTCCAGGAGCTCCTCATCGCTGAGGAAACCGTGGAAGTGGACCCGATCGGCGATGCCGAGGTCGTCGGCCAGCTGCTCGAACGCCTCCCGGCGGGCGCCGTTGCCGACGATCTCCAAGCGGGTCCGGACCTCGGTGCGCAGCAACGACATGGCACGCAGCAGGTCGTCGATGTGCTTCTCCTCGTCGAGCCTGCCGACGAACAGCACGGTCCGCGTCTCCGGGTCCGGGTTCTGCTCGCGGTAGCGCGCGGCCGGGCGCCGGTAGCGGTCGACGTCGATGCCGCAGGACACCGGCAGCGCGGTGCGGTCAAAACCGTTGTCCTGCAGCAGTTGCACGGCGCGCGGCGTCGGCGCGGTGACCATCTGCGCCTTGCGGTAGTGCTTGACCAGGTTGTGCCAGAGCAGCCGTCCGGCGGCGTTCTGCAGGAACGGAGGGATCTTGAAGTAGCCGAAGATGTTCTCCGGCATGAAGTGGTTGGTGGCCACCACTCCGATGCCGCGCTTGCGAGCCGAGTCGATCAGCCCGCGGCAGATGAAGAAGTGCGACTGCACGTGCACGATGTCGGGCTGGATCTCCTCCAGCATCGCGTCGGCCTGCCGCGCCTGCCACGGCATCAGGCCGCGGATCGACGGGTGGAACGGCGAGCTGTAGGAGCCCACCCGGTGCACCAGAACACCGTCTTCGACCTCGGTGCGCGGCTCGCGGGTGTCGGAGTGGCACACCACGTGCACCTCGTGCCCGCGTGCGGACAGGCCGGTGGCGAGCCGGTGCCCGAAGTTGGCGGCCCCGTTGACGTGAGGCGGGTAGGTGGTCGCACCGACCACGATCCGCAGCGGGCGCCTGCGCGACGGTTGCGAAGTCAAGAGGAACTCCCGTTAGGACGAGGGGACGTGCGGTGTCCGGCGGTACCGGCGGGAACTTCTGTCGGGGACTGGTCGGCGTCCAGCCTGTCCGACGTGCGGTGTTCGGTGTTGTCCGGGTGGTGGCGTGCCAGGGCGAACACCCCGGCGCAGGCCACCAGCGCGCAGAGCGCTTCAGCGGCGGCGACCCAGCCGCTGACGTGGTCGGCCTCGCCTAGCAGGCCGATCCCCAGGCCGACGGCCACCAGCGGGTCGATGACGGTCAGGCAGGCCACGACCAGGTCGGGCGGGCCGCTGGCGTAGGCGTGCTGCAGCAGCCAGCCACCCGCGACCATCGCCACGGCGATGCCGAGCACGGACAGGAGGTTGATCGCCAGCAGGTCCCAGGTCCCGACCTGCTGAGCGACGGCGCGAGCCATCAGCGACACGTACCCGTAGGCCACCGCGCAGCCGGCGGCGAAGAGCACGCAGCGCACCTTCGAGCGGGTCGCGACCGCGACCACACCGAGCAGCAGGACCGCCACCGCGACGATCTGGGTGGCGGTGAACTGGTCGTCGTCGCCGACCGGCGTCGGCGTGGCGCTGCCCGCGGCCAGCAGGACGAACACGGCGAGGCCACCGGTCGCGGCCAGCACCGCCAGCACCATGCTCGGGTGGACGTCGCGCCGGCCGTAGCCCTGCTCGCGCAGGTTGAGCAGCACGGTGATCGGCAGCGCGAGGACGCCGATCGGCTGCACGACGCTCAGCGGGGCCAGCCCCAGCGCGCAGACGTGCAGCAGCGCGCCGCTGCCGAGCGCGGCGAGTCCGGCCAGCCAGCGCGGGTTGCGGACCAGCAGGGCCTGGTTGCGCAGGCCGAGCCCGCCACCGTCCATCGTGGCGTGCACGGCCGCGTGCTGCAGGCGCGCGCCCAGCGCGTATCCGCAGGCGCCCAGCGCCGCCAGCACCACCGCAAGTGCGGTCATCGCGCATCACGCCCTAGCGCGTGTTGCATGGGACTCTGTCCGTTCACACCGTTCAATCTCGCGTCTCGCGAGCCCGGCGCACATCCGGGGCCGGACCCCCAATTTCCCTGAGGCGATCCTCTCTCGCATTCCAGCGACGGCGGCCGGCCGCGAACCGCCGTCGTGCTGAGCTCCCGCTGCCTGGCTGCGGGGACGTGCTCCGGAGCCGCCCGGAGTGTTCCCGGGCCTACCCCGGGTGAACCCAGGGTGATCCCGTAGTGCCGGGGCCCCGGCGTCACAGCAGACCACGAATTGTCCGCCACCAGTTCGACGTCGAGTGGAATTCGCGGGAACCGATCCGGTGAACACTGCTCGACGGCCCGGCGAATCGCGCACGGGGGTAGCGCACTTCAGGTGCACAAGTGCGCTCGCCGCCGGAATCACGCCGCTGACTCTAGAACAACAACGCTGAGGACTTTGTCAGCAACACATCGCTCAACGGCATCGGCGACGCCGCAACAGGCCCGGGACAAATGGACCGGATTGGAATCATTCCACCGAACACGCCTTTGGAGCAGGAACATCCACGAAAATGAAGATCAACATATGCGGCGGGAAACGGTGATCCAAACGACATGGGGAGAACATCACGCCGTCCACCCGCCCTCGCGCTCAGGAACAATTCCGTCACGAGGCGTGATCTGAGGCGAGCCGTGTGCTCGCCGAACCACCTTCGGGTGAGACCATGCGGAACGTGGCTGTTCACGAAGCGGTGTCCGGGAGCGAGCAGACCGAGCAGAAGCGTCCGCGCAACGCCAGAGCGCTGGTCGTCGTGGCTCTGCTGGGTGCCGCGCTGCTGACAGCGCTGGCGGCCACGGCCTACACCGACGTCGGCACCATCCCCGGGCTGCCCGCGCTCCCTCCCGTGGTCCGCTTCGGCATCCCCGTGATGCGGGCGCTGCTGGACCTGGCGGCGCTGGCCACCGTCGGGCTCTCGATGCTGCCCAAGCTGCTCGGCTTCGACCAGCCCGCGCGCACCGAACCCGTGCTGGCCAAGGCCCGCCCGATCGCGGTGATCACCGCGCTGGTGTGGATGCTCAGCGCGTTGTTCTCGCTGGTCCTGCAGGCCATGGAAGCCAGCCCGGGAGCTCCGGCCACCACCTCGCTGGTGATCAGCTACGTCAACGACGTGCCCGCCGGCCCCGGCCTGCTGGCCAGCGCCGGCGGCGGACTGCTGTGCGCGGTCGTGGGCCTGCTCGCGGTGCGCTTCGGCGAGTCGGTGCCCACCGAGCTGCGCACCATCGTCGCGCTGCTCGGGCTGCTGCCGATGCCGCTGACCGGCCACGCCACTGACTGGCAGTACCACGACTTCAGCATGATCTCGATGGAGCTGCACGTGGTCGGCGCGGCCATGTGGGTCGGCGGCCTGGTCGCGGTGGCGCTGTTCGTCGCACCGCAGCGCGGCCTGCTCGCCGAAGCGCTGCCCCGCTTCTCCAAGCTCGCCGGGCTCGCGCTGCTCGTGGTCGGCGCATCGGGCCTGTTCAACGGCCTGATGGAGCTGGTCATCACGCCGAACGCGGGCCTGGTCGGCCTCGTCACCACCCAGTACGGCCAGATCCTCCTGGGCAAGGCGCTGTGCCTGGTGCTGCTGGCCGTGGTCGGCGCCCAGATGCGGTTCCGGCTCCTGCCGCGCATCGCACGTCACGAGCGGACCGCCCTGCTGACCTGGGTGACCTTCGAGGTCGCCGTCATGGGCGTGGCCTTCGGGCTCGGCGTCGTCCTCTCCCGCGCCCCCGTCATCGTCTGATTCAGCCGCGGACGCGCCAGTCGCGCACCGCGGCCAGGTGCTGCTCGATGCGGCGGACCCCGCCGGAGCCCAGGTGCTCGAACAAGCCCCACAACCCCGCCAGCAGCACCACCACGTACAGCGCGGAGGCGAAGTCCGACGGCGGCGCGGCGATGTAGGCGTGCTGCAACCACAGCGCCGCGTAGGCCGCGGCCGTCACCGCGGCCGCGCCGACCAGCGGCCGCATCCGCGTCACCAGCTGGCAGGACAGGTCGATGGCCAGCGCCCCCACCAGCAGGAAGAACGGCACGGTGGAGATCGGGAACCCGGCCGCGGCCAGCAGCACCCAGGCCACGCAGCGGAAGACCAGGTAGCCGACGGTGATCGTGGTGGCCGTCCAGCGACGCCCGACGAGGATCCGCGCGAGCAGCAGCGTGCCCAACCCGGTCAGCACCGCCCAGCTCGGGTACAGCCAGTCGGGCGTGGGCAGCGTGAAGTTCTCCACCGCGATGTAGTCCAGCGGCCGGTGCAGCTGATCGGCGGCGAACTGCAGCAGGCTGTCCTCGGCGTAGGGCGTTCCCCGCTCCCACGCGGCGAGCCCGAGCACGCCGTACTCCTGGTGCTGGTTGAGGAACATGAAGTTGTCCAGCACGGTGAACCACAGGAAGCAGGTGACCGGGTAGAAGTACCGGTCGGCACGGCCGTAGCGGTTCCAGCCCACCAGCAGGCCGATGCTCATCAGCCCGGTTCCCAGGTAGAGCAGGGCGTGCGACGGGCTCCACGCGGTGATGTCGAGCCCGTTGACCCGGTGGTTGATCACGTCGAGCGGCGCGGCGACCAGGAAGATCCCCAGCCCCCACTGCATCCAGCGCAGCGTGGCCTTGTCGACGCCGATGCCGGTGTAGCTGTGGATGACCACCAGCCCGATCACCATCACCGTGCCGATGGTGTTGAGCAGGTGCGGCGGCGCCAGGTCGTCCCGCAGCCACCGGAAGTGCCAGCAGATGTCCCACGTGGCGCCGAGGATCTTGAGCACCATCGCGACGACCCACCAGCGGTACAACGCCGTGACCAGTTCGCCCGGCGCGTCTCGGCCGGGGGCACCGCGGGTCCAGTGAGCCCGGACCAGCGCAGCGACGTCCGCCATCGCGTTCACCTCCACCTCGGGTGATGTTCACGAAAACGGTAACCCGTGTTGATCGAGGGAGAACCAGGAACCGGTTATTCCGGGCGAACCTTTTCCCAAAGGAAATGTGCGCCGGGCGGAAAGCGACTCCCGGCACCTGCTTTCGCGTTCCCTCTCGATTCAGCCACTCGCGCATCGTGATGGCCCGGGCGGCGCAACCACCCGGGCCACCGCGAGAACGTCGCTCTAGCGCGGAATCCTGAGGACCTGACCGACGTAGATGAGGTCGGGGTCGGCGATTCCGTTGACCCGCGCGATCTCCCGCCAGTCGACGCCGAGCTTGGTGCCGATGTCGGACAGGGTGTCGCCGGGCTGCACCACGTAGGTCTCCTGCGGCGGTGCGGGCGGCGGTGGCGGCGGAGCCCCGGCTCCGGTGAGCACCTCCAGCGGCACCAGCGAGACGTTGAGGTCGGTGTTGCCGCCGATACCGGGAACCTGCCCGTCGGACGCGTGCTGGTGGATCACGACGCGATCGGTCATGTAGCCGGGCTCGCCGGGGTTGCGCCCGTAGTGCGCGACCCACAGGAACACGCCCGGGTCCACCCAGGTCTCCGGGGCGATCTTGTCCTGGAACCAGGAGCTGGACGCGTAGACGACGATCTCGTTGCGCCCGGTGTGGGCGCGGAGCGCGTCGATGAAGCCCTTGATCCAGCCGCCGAGGTTGGGCGCGTCGGTCTCCATGTCCAAGCACGGCGGGAGGTTGCCGGGGCCTGCGGAGTTCGTCCGCGCCAGCTGCGCGGCGAAGTCGGCGGCCTCCTGCTGCGGCGTGTTGGTGTCCGGTCGCGCGAAGTGGTAGAGCCCGGTGACCATGCCGGCCGCGCGCGCCCCGTTGAGCTGGGCGTCGAGCGTGGGACTGACGTATCCGACGCCCTCGGTCGCCTTGATGTAGGTGAAGACGTATCCGGCGCCGCGCACCGCTCCCCAGTTCGGCTCCCCTTGGTATCGCGCTACGTCGATACCGGGAATGCGTTCGGCCATGTTTTTACCCCCTGAACTTCTGGCCTCTGCCGCTGCTCAAACTATCGAAGTCCAACAAACCGTCAGCTCCGCCATTCGGGTTAAGATCGCCGCCCGAAAGCGCCAGGAGATCGGCACGCAATGCGATTGGTGCGTATTTCCACTCACCTGTTCCAGTGAGTCACTGATCCTAGTCGCGAGTTTTCTTCACCAGATGCACAGTGGAAGCCGGGCCCGCGAACCACCGCCGTTTTTCCGGCGCGGGGCAACCATTTCCGCCGGAGGGCGTCTTTCCAACAGCAGAGCAATGACCGAACCAACCCGCTGGGGCGGCGGGAACGGGGGTGATGGCCGTGAACCGGCACATCGGAGCACGCATTCTGCGGACGTCCGCCGGACTGCTGGCCGCTGGAGCGCTGGTGGGCTCGGGCCTGCCCGCTCACGCGCAGGACGCACCGGACCAGCCGCGCGATCCGCGCTGCCACACCTCGCAGCTGACCGGCAGCATGTCGCCGGTCGACGCCGGGGCCGGCCAGCGCTACGCGGACGTGTCGCTGACCAACACCAGCGGTCAGTTCTGCACGATCTACGGCTACGGCGGAATGCAGCTGGTGGATGCCGCCGGGAACCCGCTGCCCACGAACGTCACCCGCGCGGCCGACCCGGGGCCCGCGCTCATCGGGCTCTCCCCCGGCCAGTCGACCGAGGCGACGCTGCACTGGAGCGCCGTCCCGCACGGCGACGAAGGCGACCCGTGCCAGCCCACACCGGTCGGCCTGCAGGTCATCCCGCCGGACGAGACGGATCCCCTTCCGGTCGAGTGGACCGGCGACGTCGTCTGCGGCACCGGCGCCATCGAGGAAACCGCCTACCACTAGCCGTCGAGGAACGCGGCGGAGCCGCTGCGTCAGGTGTGGGACTCGCACCGCCGCAGGTTCTACAGCGGCTTCGCTGTGAGCGCGCCGCGACGCCGGGCGCTGGCTCTTCCAGGGCGTGGCCGCAGCAGCGGAGGATCACACCAGGGGTGGTGGCCGGAACGGCGCCGGTGTGCTGGGGTGGCGACATGATCGAGTCAACGGACCGCGAGGTAGCGGGGAGCCTGGGAACCCTGGCAGTGCGCGAGTGGTCGGCGGACAACCCGGGCTGGATCGCGCTGATCGCGCACGGCTACGGCGAGCACTCCGGCCGCTACGAGTGGGTCGCGGAGCAGTTGGCCCACGCACGCGCCGTGGTCTGGGCACCGGACCACATCGGCCACGGACGCTCGCCGGGCGACCGCGTCCACTTCGAGGACGCCGAGGTCCTGGTCGCCGACCTGGAGGCGCTGCGCCGCGAAGTGACCGCGCAGCACCCGGACCTGCCGGTGGTGCTGATCGGGCATTCGATGGGCGGGATGCTCGCCGCGCGCTACGCCCAGGAGCACCAGCGCCGCCTGGCCGCAGTGGTGCTGTCCGGTCCGGTGCTGGGCACCTGGCACGTGCTCGACCTGCTGGAGCACGACGAGATCCCGGACACCCCGATCGACCCGGCGACGCTGTCCCGCGACCCGGAGGTGGGCGCGGCGTACCTGGCCGACGAGCTCGTCTGGCACGGCCCGTTCAAGCGGCCCACGCTGCGCGCGATCGACGACTGCCTGCTGGCGATCAACGAGGGCCCGGCGCTGGAGATCCCGACCTTGTGGGTGCACGGCGAGGACGACGAGCTGGTGCCGGAGGCCGACACCCGGACCGGCATCGACCGCATCCGGGGTCACGAGTTCCACGAGCACATCTATCCGGGCGGGCGCCACGAGCTGTTCAACGAGACCAACAAGTCCGAGGTCATGACGGATGTCCGCAACTTCATCGGCCGAGCACTGAATTCTTAGATCGGCTGATAATACTGACGATCATTACCTGATCGAGTGAGGCGTGTCGCTTGCGCGGTTGCAGGCGTCCGCTCTTCCGGGCAGCTTGAAGTCCGACGGAGCGGGGGCTGCCATGAACGTCGAGCGTGCGCAGGACTTGATCGGGACACCGGTTTTCGACAGCGACGGCAACCGCGTCGGCCGGGTCGGCAACGTCTACGTCGACGACCACACCAACCAGCCCGAATGGGTCACGGTGCGGCTCGGCATGCTCGGGATCAGGGAGACCTTCGTACCGCTCGACGGCGCGATCAAGGCGGAGAACCGGCTGGAGATCCCGGTCTCCCGGACCCGGGTCCGCAACGCCCCGAGCGTCGAGGCCGAGGGCGGACGGCTCACCGACGCCGAGGGTCGCGACCTCTACGCCTACTACGGCCTCGCCGAACCCGACGAGAGCGATATCAACTCCTGACCCTCTCAGGCGTTCGAACTCGGGTGCGGATGCGGAAGAATCTTCCGCGATGGACGCACACAGCGAGCTCGAACTGCTCATCACGGTGGTCGTCGGCGCGCAGGACGAAGCCTCCGCCCGAGCAGCCTGCGACGACCTGGTCAGACGGGTCGACGGGCGGGTCGTGACCGTCGGCGACTGCTCCGACGAGGAGCCGGGTTGCTGGTCGCTGACGATGAGCCGCGGCACCGGGGAGACGGGCTGGCACGTGGCGGCCCTCTCGCGCGTGGTGCGCAACTTCCTGCGGGAGCTGGGACCGGGCTACGCCCGCCACCGCGTCGCCTGCGCGCCGCCGACGGCCTGGTCGGTGGTGGACGATCCCGAGCTGGTCGGCGAACTCGTCCCGGCCGGCGAACGCCTGCTCATCGAGGCGAGGTCGGAGGAGCCGGAGGACGCCCCGGATCATCAAGAATCCACAGTAGACAACTGACTCCAACATGCCTGCCAGGTAAGACCGAACAGTGATCAACAAGGGGTGGCCCGGCCGCGCGCTGATCTCGCTCGGGCACTACCTTGTGAATCCTTGCAGAGTCGTACCGCCCTGGGAGAGGACCGCAATCCACATGGCAGGCGTCGAAGAAGTTCGCGCAGGCATTTCGCTGGCCAACCAGAAGATGCAGGAAGGCGTCGCAGCCCTCCAGCAGACGACGCTCGTCCTCGAAGAGGCGCAAGCCGCGCTCTCCGGCGCCATCCAGGGCACCGCGCAGGACGAGATGCAGCACGCCTACGGCATGCTCGCCGAAGTCCTGCAGACGATCGGTGGCGCGCAGGGCACGCTGTCGGCGACGATCTCCTCCACCGAGAGCTACGCCGGGCGGCTGTAGCGGTGTCCTCGCTCGACGAACTCCTCCAGGTCCTGCAGGGCATCGAGCGCCAGCTCGAAGAGGCCGGCGCGCACCTGGGAACCTGCCAGGGCAAGCTCGACGAAGCGCGTCAGGCGCTGGTCCGGCTCGACCCGGAGCACCCGGAGACCGTCCTCCCGCCGGGACTCCCCCGAACGCATGACCAGGTCGAGCGCGCCCAACGGCTGATCGACCTCGTCCTGAACACGATCCGCGACTTCGCCACCCGTTTGTAGGACGGTCGGCGGAGCGCGGAACACCGTCCCACTGCGCGGTATTCGCGCCTGCGCATGGGTTAGGCGGGGCTTATTTCGAGGTGGTACCTTGATCACGTTCCGTAACTCGGTCTCCGAGGTGTGTTGTGAAACGCAGTGACCGGCGAAGTCGCATCGAATCGGCCTTCGAGCACCTGCGCCGCAGCATCTCCGCCGCCCTCGGCGCCGCCGAGAACGCGCACCAGGAGGTGCTCGACACCTGCGCCGAGCAGGAGTACGCGCTGCGCATCGCGCAGCTCGGCGCGGCCGAGGCCGAACGCGAGCCGGAGAAGATCGCCGACCCGGCCGACCCGCACTTCCAGGCCGCGCTGGCCAGGGCGCTCGCCGACCGCGACGAGATCTTCCAGGACTGGACCGAGCAGGGCCCGCCGTCCCTGGAGAAGCTGGTCGCCGCGAACTCGCCCGGCAGCGCATCGGACCCGTTCGAAACCTGGCTCGGCGGTTTCGGCGGCGGTGACGTCGCGCACCCGCCCGAGCTGTGGCGCATCGGCACCGCGAACGTCCCCGACTCCCCGCTGTCACCGTCGTTCCCCGCGGTGGTCCCGGCGCTGGACTTCACGCACTTGCGCATCACCACCGACGAGATCCCCGAAACCGCCGAAACCCTGGTGCAGAACCTGCTGCTGCGGATCGTCAGCCACTTCGAGCCCGGCCAGGTGCGCATCCACAGCTGGGACGTCGCGAGACTGACCGGAACGCTTCCCGACCTGCACCCGCTCAGCAGCGCCGGACTGCTCACCGCCCACGACCCGACGCGGCTGGGCGACATGCTCGACGTGCTCTCCGACCACATCAAGCGCATCCACTCCGGCGCGCTGCTCGGCGAGCACACCACGCTGCGCGCGCTGGCCGCCGCCAACGGCAGGCGCGGCGAACCGTGGCGGATCGCGGTGCTGTTCGGCAACGGCCAGCCGCTGCGCGAGGAACAGCAGCAGCAGCTCCAGCGCATCGCCCGCAACGGTCTGGCCTGCGGGCTCCAGCTGATCACCGTCGACCTCCCGCTGACCGTCAACAGCTCCATCGAGTCGATCACGCTGATCGGCGAGAACCGGGCCCGCACCAGCATGACCGGGCCGGAAGCCGTGGTGGCGCTGGACGAACCGCCCACGCGCGGCAAGGCGTCGAAGGCGTGCGCGGCCATCGCGGCCGAGTTCGAGTCCCGCCGCGCGCGGGTCCGCAACTTCGACGACCTGCTGCCCGACGAGCTGTGGCAGTGCCACTCGCGTTCCGAGCTGCAGGCTCCCGTCGGGTTCGACGAGGGCGAAGAGGTGTGGATGCGGCTCGGCGACGCCAGCCCGCACACGCTGATCGGCGGGCCGAGCGGCTCGGGCAAGACGAACTTCCTCTACAGCATGCTCGGCGCGATGGCCGCCCGGTACTCGCCGGACGAGCTGGAGCTGTACCTGCTGGACTTCAAGGAAGGCGTGTCGTTCGCGCAGTTCACGCCGGGCAAGCGCGATCCGAGCTGGCTGCCGCACTCCAAGCTGGTGGGTGTCAATGTCAACACCGACCGCGAGTTCGGGCTGGCGCTGCTGCGGTTCCTCGCCGACGAGATGCGCCGTCGCGCCGACAAGGCCAAGGAGCACGAGGTCACCAAGCTCGAAGAGCTGCGCGCCGAGGACCCCGAGGGCCGGTGGCCGCGGATCGTGGCGGTGATCGACGAGTTCCAGTACCTGTTCGCCGACCGCGACCCGGTGACCGCGCAGGCCACCAAGCTGCTGGAAGACGTTGCGCGGCGCGGCCGCTCGCAGGGGATCCACCTGGTGCTGGCCAGCCAGGACGTCTCGGGCATCGAGGCGTTCTGGGGCAAGCCGGCGATCTTCGAGCAGTTCATCCTGCGCATCGCGCTGCCCAAGGCGCGGCGCGTGCTCACCGAGCACAACCAGGCGGCGATGGACCTGCCGCGCTGGCACGCGGTGGTCAACCACGAGTCGGGCGTCAAGCACGGCAACGAGATCGCCCGCATCCCCGACGCCACCGCCCGCGACACGTTCCACCAGCTGCAACAACGGCTGTGGCAGCGACGCGCGGCCGGTTCGCACCCGCCGCGCCTGTTCGACGGTTCCAACCTGCCGAAGCTGTCGGCCCTGGAGGACTTCCGGAAGCTGACCGCGCCGGTGAGCACGCCGCGCGCGCTGCTCGGCCAGGTCATCGACGTCGAGGGGACGGCCGCCGCCGTTCGGCTGTCGCGCTCGCCGGGACGCAACATCGCGGTGATCGGCTCGGTCCGCGAGGACACCACCAGCGCGCTCGGCGCGGCGGCGCTCTCGCTGTCCCGCCAGCACGAACCGGGCAAGATCCGGTTCACCATCGGTGTCCTGCTCGACGACGTCGACGAGGACGCGCGGGCCGTGGCCGAGGAGCTCCGCGGGCGCGGCCACGAGGTGGACGTGGTGGGCCTGGACGAGATCTCGGCGACGCTCGACGGCATCGCCCACGACATCGACGCGGGCGCGTCCCCGGTCCGGCACTGCGTGGTGCTCTACGCCGTCGACGCGGCGCAGACGACGCTGGAGCGCAAGGACCCGGTGACCCGCGCGTGCGCGCTGGACTCCCTGCGCAAGATCCTCAAGCAGGGCCCGGAGTCCCGGGTGCACGTGATCGGCTGGTGGCGCAGCGTGCAGCGGGTGAAGAACACCCTCGGCATGGGACCGGTGGACGACATCGGCGCGTGGGTCGCCTTCGACGTGCACGGGCAGGAGCTCAGCACGTTCGCCGCGGGCCAGCCGGTGAACTGGTCGCCGCGCTCGCGCCGCGGACTGTTCTTCGACCGCTCGGTGCATTCGCGTCCCGAAGTGGTCCTGCCCTTCGACCTCGGCGGGGCGCCGCCGGTGCCCGCCCAGCGTTCGACGGAGTCGGACGCCAACGTCCGGGAGGAAGCCGGTGACTGAGACCGCGGCCGAGCGCTACCGCGAGCTGACCGCCCTGGCCACGGCCGCGGGCAAGGAGATGCGCAAGCACGAGCGGGACAGCGCCGAGAAGCTCGGCGAGAAGGTCGCGGCAGGCGAGCGGCGCGCGGAGGAATCGGAGAAGGTCCGCGACGAGCTGGTCGCCGAGGTCAAGCAGCGCTGGACGGCCGCGATGCAGGTCGTCTGGGACGAGCGCTGGCTGCGCTCCTCCGGCCTCCCGGCCGCTGACCGGAAGGCTCCCGACGCGTCACCGTCGGAGTCCCGCCTCGCCGTTCACGAGGCGTTCGAGGACCTCCGCGACGCCATCACCAAACCCCGCCTGCCCACCGGCTTCCTCTCCCGCCGCAAGAAGTCCTGAGCCCCACCCCGGCGGGGACGGGATTCGAATTTCGCGCGAAATTCGAGTCGGAACTTTCGCGTTCGAATTTCGCGCGAAATTCGAATCCCTACGCTGCGCGTGTGCAGGAGCTGAGGAGTGCGGCCGAGGTCGCGGAGGTCACGTCCGACCTGATGGTGCGATGGGCGGCCCAGGCGTTGGAGCCGGGATATCCGCACGAGCGCGGGGCGGCGTGGCGGTCGCGGAACGCGGTTGTCGTGTTCGCGCCCCGGCTCAACCGCGCCGACCGGGTGGTCCACGCCGGTGACGAGGAGGACGTCGTCGCGCTGCTGCGGGAGGTCCTGCCCGGTCTGACCGGCCAGAAGGTCCGGTTGCTGGCCGCCGCTCCGCTGGCCTCCCAGGTCTCCGAGCGGTTGGGCCACGAGGTCCTGGCGACGTTCGGGTGGCTGCACCTGGACGCCGCAGCGCCGCAGCGCGCCACCCCCGACGTCGAGTGGCTGACCGGTGCAGACGTGCCGGCGATCGACGCGCTGCTGCGCGAGGCCAACCCCGGCTCGTACCTGTTCCCCGACGACCCGGGAGCCGTGCGGTGGGCCGGGATCCGCGACACCGACGGCACCCCGATCTCGATCGCCGGGGACTCCTGGCCGGCACCGGGACTGCGCTACGTCTCCGGCGTCGCCACCCACCCCGCGCACCGGGGCCGGGGCCTGTCGACGCAGGTCTGCACGTTCCTGACCAGGGAGCTCGCGCCGCTCGGCGCGGTGACGCTGATGGCCGACGCCGACAACGAACCCGCGCTGAAGGTCTACCGGGGCCTCGGCTTCCGGTACAGCCCCATCTGCGCTAGTCGCGAACGAGCTTGCCCGGGTTGAGGATTCCCGTCGGGTCCACCGCCCGCTTGGCCGCGGCCAGGACCGCCGTGCCGATGTCGCCGATCTCCGCCTCCAGCCACGGCCGGTGGTCGACGCCGACCGCGTGGTGGTGGCTGATCGTGCCGCGACCGGCGATGGCGTCGCAGGCCGCTTCCTTCGCGCGCTGCCACTGGGCGAGGGCGTGCTCTGAATCGCGAGGAGCCAACACCGTGAAGTACAACGAGGCACCGGTCTCGTAGGCGTGCGAGACGTGGCACATCACGATCGGCGGCTTGCTGCCGGCCTGCAGGTTGCGCACCAGGGCCGTGCGCACCGCGGAGCGCAGCTCGCTCAGCCCGCTCCAGCTCGTCGCGGTCTCCAACGTCTCGACGCACACTCCCCGGTCGAGCAGGGCGTCCCGCTGCCGAGGGCCGGAGAAGCGGTGCGACTTCCACGACTCCCCGGCCGCCCTGCCCAACCGCACGGTCCGGACGTCGCGCAGCGCGCGCACCGCGGCCGCCCGGCGCTGCTTGAGCTCGGTGCGGGAACCCGCGTCCCAGCCGAGCACCAGCAGGCACGGGTTGCGGACGCCCTTGGCGCGCAGGAGGTTCCCGAGCGCACGCGCCTTGAGCTGCCCGGACAGCGCGAGCTGCACCTCGGTCTCGGTCGGGTCCGACAACCTGGTGACGTCGGCGAGCACCCGTTCCTGCGCGAGCGCGCGCACGGCATCGGTCCCGGCCTGCCAGCCGTCGATCACGAACGCCTCGTAGCGGCTCCGCCTCGGCGCGGGCCGCACCCGGACGGCGACCTCGGTGATGACGCCGAGGCTCCCTTCGCTGCCGATGGCGAGCTGACGCAGATCGGGTCCCGCCGCCGACGCGGGGGCGACACCGAGCTTCCACTCACCGGCCGGGGTCGCCAACCGCACGCCCTCGACCATGTCCTCGAAGCGCCCGTAGCCGGAGGACGCCTGGCCCGCCGAGCGGGTCGCGGCGAACCCACCGATGGTGGCCCGCTCGAACGACTGCGGGAAGTGCCCGAGCGTGAATCCGTGCGCGGCCAGCAGTGATTCGGCCTCGGTCGCGCGCATCCCGGCCTGCAGCACGGCGATCCGCGAGTCCGGGTCGAGCGAGATCAGCCGGTCCAGCCGCACCAGGTCGAGGGCGACGACGGCGTTCTTCCCGCCGCGCAGCGCGTCGACCCCGCCCACGACGGAGGTCCCGCCGCCGAAGGGGACCACCGCGATGTCGTGACGGGCGCAGATCTCCAGCACGCCCTGCACCAGCTCCGGGTCCGAGGGCAGCAGCACGGCGTCGGGGACGGCCAGTTCGGCGCCGGCGCGCCGGCGCACCAGGTCGATGTAGGACATGCCGCCCGCCCGTCCCAAGCGCGCCGCGGCGTCGACGAGCACGTGCCGCTCACCGAGCAGCGCCTCCAGTTCGGCGCGCGGGGTGTCGGCGAGGGAACTCCCGGGTACGTCGAGGAGCGACGACGGGACCGCCGGCGTGGTGGTCTCGGTGAGTCCGATGCGGTGCCGCAACCAGCGCAGCGCGGCCGAGGACAGTGGCGCGGACGCGGCCCCTGACGGGGTCCAGCTGCCGCGAAGGGTGTGTTCGATCTCGCCGTTCACGGCTAGAGTGTGACACATGGAGTCGGATTGTCACAGCATCGAGCGAGCTGATCCGCATCGCGCCCGCACCGGCAAGCGGCAGGCGGTCAACCGGGTCGCCGATGGGGATCTGCTCAGCGCGGCGCGCGCGTGCGTGCTGGCCAACGGCGTCCGACGAACCACGCTGACCGAGGTCGCCCGCACCGCAGGCGTCAGCCGGATGACCCTCTACCGCCGCTTCCCCGACGTCGGCAGCATGGTCACGACCCTCGTCACGGTCGAGTTCGGCGACGTCCTCGACCAGGCCCGCCGAGCGGCGGTGATCGGCCACGCGCGGCAGCGCCTCGTGCACGTCATGGTGCGCGGCATCAGACTGCTGCACGAAGCTCCCCTGCTGCAAAGAGTCCTGGAAACCGACGCCGAACTGCTGCTGCCCTACCTGGTCGAGCGGCTGGGCAGCACCCAGCTGGCGGCCGACGGGTTCATTCGCGAGCATCTGGCCGCCGGGCACGCCGACGGATCGATCCGCCCCGGCGACGTGGCGGTGCAGGCCCGCTCGCTGCTGTTGCTGACGCAGTCGTTCGTCATCTCGGCAGGCCCGGCGACCGAGGACGTCGACCTCGACTCGCTGACGGACGAACTCGCCCACCTCCTCGACGGCGCTCTCCAGCCAAGGAGCCGTTCATGATCACCACGCCGCTGCCCGCCGGTTCGCTGCGCGCCACCTCGCTGAACTCCGCCCGGCTGCGAACCGACCTGCACGCGGCGGCGGAGCAGGAAGTCGACCTGCTCGTCGTCGGCGGTGGCGTCACCGGCACCGGGGTCGCCCTCGACGCGGCGGCGAGAGGGCTGTCGGTGGCGCTGGTGGAGGCCGAGGACCTCGCATGGGGAACGTCCCGCTGGTCCAGCAAGCTCGTGCACGGAGGTCTTCGCCACCTCGCGCACGGCGACTTCGCGCTGGCGCGGGAGAGCGCGGTCGAGCGCAACGTGCTCATGACCCGCACGGCCCCGCACCTGGTCCGGCCGCTGCCGCAGCTCATCCCCCTGCACGAAGGGGTCTCCCGGCGCCAAGAAGTCCTCCTGCACGCGGGCCTGCGGGCCGGGGATGCGCTCCGGCGCGCGGCGCGGACGCCCTCCGACGTCCTGCCCTCGCCCAAGAGGATCCCTTCGGCCGAGGCCCTCGCGCTGGTTCCCGGACTTCGCCCGGCCGGGCTGCGAGGTGGTCTGCTGAGCTTCGACGGGCAGCTGGTCGATGACGCGCGGCTGGTGGTGGCGCTGGCGCGCACGGCGGCCGGGTTCGGCGCACGCATCCTCACCCGCTGCGCGGTGACGTCCCTCGACGGCGGTGGTGCCGACCTCCTGGACGCGCGCAGCGGCGAGTCGCTGCGGATCCGCGCGCGTTCGGTGGTCAACGCCGCGGGCGTGTGGGCAGGTGATCTCGTGCCGGAGGTCCGGTTGAGCCCGTCGCGCGGATCGCACCTGGTGGTCGACGCCGACACGGCCGGGATCGCCGGAACAGCCGTCGTCACGCCGATGTCGGGGCGGTTCCTGCTGCTGATCCCGCTGCCCGACGGTCGCGCGATCCTCGGGTTGACCGACGAACCGGTGCCCGGCCCGATACCGGCCGTCCCGGAGGTCCCCGAGTCCGATGTGGACTTCCTGCTGGCCGGGATCCGCGACGTCCTGGGAGTGCCGCTGACCCGCGAACACGTCCTCGGTTCGTTCGCCGGTCTCCGGCCGCTGCTCCAGCAAGACGGCAAGGACTCGGCCGATCTCTCCCGCCACCACGCGGTGCTCACGTCGGAGGAAGGGATCATCACGGTCATCGGCGGCGAGCTCACGACCTACCGGAAGATGGCCGCCGACGCCGTGGACGCCGCGGTGGGGGCCCGCGGCCTGTCGGCCGGGCCATCGCGGACCACTGAGATCGCGCTGGTCGGCGCGGCCCCTCGGCGTCACCTCACCGACATCGAGGCTCCCGCCACCCTCGTCGCCAAGTACGGCACCGAAGCCGCCCGCGTCGCCGCCCTGACCGAGTTCGACCAGGACCTCGCCGAACCGGTGGCGGAAGGCCTTCACCTCACCGCGGCCGAGGTCCTCTGGGCGGTCCGCCACGAAGGTGCCCTCGACGTCGACGACGTCCTCGACCGCCGCTCCCGCCTGGGCCTCGACCCCACCCAACGCGCCGCAGCCCTCCCCCAGGTCGAGGACCTGGTCACCAGAGCCCTGGCAGGAATCGAACCCTGACCCCGGCTCTCCCGAATACCGCCGTAATCCGGTCCGCCCGAATACTGCGGTAATCCGTCGACCGATTGCGGCGTTAATCCGGGTTCTGCGTCGGGGTTGGGTGCGTTGAGGTGCAGAAAGGCCCCGGGGCCGGCCTTGTCGGCCGGGCTCTCCGGGGCCCATTGCGCGGTCGGAGGCCGTGGCCTCAGACTTGATTCAGGTAACGATTCAGATCAGCGCTGGTCCATCGGCTTGTACGGGCGCTCGGCGGCACCGGTGTAGACCTGACGCGGACGGCTGATCTTGCGGGCCGGGTCCTCGATCATCTCGCGCCAGTGCGCGACCCAGCCGGGAAGGCGACCGAGCGCGAACAGCACGGTGAAGAACTTCGTCGGGAAGCCCATCGCCTTGTAGATCAGGCCGGTGTAGAAGTCCACGTTCGGGTAGAGCTTGCGCGAGACGAAGTAGTCGTCGGACAGCGCCCGCTCCTCCAGCCGCAGCGCGATGTCCAGCAGCGGGTCGTTGGCGCCCAGCTTGGACAGCACCTCGTCGGCGGTCTTCTTGATGATCGCCGCGCGGGGGTCGTAGTTCTTGTAGACCCGGTGGCCGAAGCCCATCAGGCGAACGCCGGGCTCCTTGTTCTTCACCCGCTCGACGAACGCGTCGACGTCGCCGCCGTTGTTCTTGATGTCTTCCAGCATCTCCAGCACCGCGCTGTTCGCGCCGCCGTGCAGCGGGCCGAACAGGGCGTTGATGCCGGCCGAGACGCTGGCGAACATGTTCGCCTCGGACGAACCGACCATCCGGACCGTCGAGGTGGAGCAGTTCTGCTCGTGGTCGGCGTGCAGGATGAACAGCAGGTCCAGCGCGCGGGCCAGGGTCGGGTCGACCTCGTAGGGCTCGGCGGGGAAGCCGAAGGTCATCCGGAGGAAGTTCTCCACCAGGCCCAGCGAGTTGTCCGGGTACAGGAACGGCTGGCCGACCGACTTCTTGTAGGCGTAGGCCGCGATCGTGGGCAGCTTCGCCAGCAGGCGGACCGTGGACAGCTCGACCTGGTCCTTGTCGAACGGGTTGAGGCTGTCCTGGTAGAAGGTCGACAGCGCCGAAACCGCGGACGACAGCACCGGCATCGGGTGCGCGTCGCGGGGGAAGCCGTCGAAGAACTGCTTGAGGTCTTCGTGCAGCAGGGTGTGGCGGCGAATGCGCTCGGAGAACTCGTCGTACTCCGTCTTGGTCGGCAGCTCACCGTAGATCAGCAGGTAGCTGACCTCGATGAAGTTCGACTTCGCCGCGAGCTCCTCGATGGGGTAGCCGCGGTACCGGAGGATTCCGGCGTCGCCGTCGATGTAGGTGATGTCGGAGTTGCAGGCTGCGGTGTTGACGAAGCCCGGATCCAACGTCACCAAACCGGTCTGGGCCAGCAACTTGCCGAGGTCGACGCCAGGCGCACCCTCGGTAGGCTGCGTCACCTGCATTTCGTGCTCGCCGGCGTCATAGCGCAGCGCGACGGTACGTTTGGCGGTCACGTCGTCGGGCATTCGGGAACCTCTCGCGCTCGTCAAGGGGTGCGTGATGACGACCGCGATTGCCCAGCCAAGCGGCAGGGCTCGATGTCGCCCGCGCTCCGGTCGGGGTGTCCGAACCGTCGCAGCACCACCCCGTTGGGGTCCTGTCAGTAGTCACGCTAGACCGCCGAAGGGTCCCCGCGCAGCAATCGCGTTTCCTCTTTTTTGCAGGTGGGACCACGATCACATCACACTTACCGGTAGGCGGAGCGCCGATGTCGACGCTCCGCCACCGTCTGACGCCACCATCGTGACCACGAGTGAAATCCAAACGGTCTAATCCGGATTCGTTCTTCCGCAGTCAGACCGCTGAGCTCACGGGGCGTGTTCGGACACCACCGGATGGATTCCGATCACGCATCCAGCTCCGCCGACCACGGCGGTTCGGCTCCCGGACGCGACACCGTGACCGCCGCCGCGGCGGCGGCGAACGACAGGGCCTGCTCCCACTGCCGCGCGTCCAGAGCGCGGACCTTCGCCGGCGACAGCGCGCCGTTGCGGTGGAGCCACGCCAGCAGCGCCGCCTGCACGGTGTCGCCGGCGCCGATGGTGTCGGCGACCTCGACCTTCCGGCCGGGCACCGTGACCTCGCCGTCGGCGGTGACCGCGGTGAGCCCGTCGGCACCCCTGGTCAGCACCACCGCCGCCGGGCCGCGTGCCTGCCACTCGCGGGCCGCCTCGACCACGTCCCGTCCCGGGGCGAGCCACTCGGCGTCGTCGTCGGAGACCTTGAGCAGGCCGACCGAGGGCAACCAGGAGGAGAACCGGGCCCGGTAGGCGTCCGCGTCGGCGATGAGGTCGGCCCGGACGTTGGGGTCGAGCGCGATGAACACGCCCCGCTCGGCCTCGCGGAACAGCACCTTCTCGTACGCGGTGGCGCCGGGTTCGAGCACCATGCCCAGCGTGCCCAGGCACAACGCGGTCGTGCCGTCCGGGAGCGGCCGGTCGGTGACGAAGCGCGCGGCGGTGCCTTCGGTGTGGAAGCTGTAGCGGGCCGAGCCGTTGGCCTCGAGCCCGACCACGGCCAGCGTCGTGGGCTCCGGACCGCGCTGGACCAGGGAGGTGTCCACATCGGACTCGGTGAGCCGTTGCAGCATGCGGTCGCCGAACTGGTCGGTGGACAGCTTCGCGTAGAACGCGGCGGGCACGCCGAGTCTGCCCAGCGCGATGGCGACGTTGTAGGGCCCACCTCCGAGCAGCGGGTGCAGCGGGCCGAGCTCTCCGTCCGGGGTGGACGGATCCGGCACGAGGTCGACCAGGGCCTCACCGCCGATGACGATCAATTTTCCTCCACTGTGTCCGAAGGGGACTTCTCCTGGGCCAATCCGCCCAGCAGGAACTGCGAGAGCGCGGCGAACGCGGCGGCGTCGGACAGCCCGGTGCGCTCGCCGATCTCACCGCGCTGGATGCCGGCGATGGTGCGGCCGACCATCTCGCCGACGAAACCCGCGTGCACCTCGCGGAACACGCCCTGCCGCACGCCTTCGGCGATGAACCCGCGCAACCGGTCGGCGGCGGCGCCAGCGTTGGCCTCGTAGGTGGCGCGGGTCGCGAGGTTGGCGCCCATGTCGCTGATGAACTCCCGCGACGCCGGTCGCAGTGCTTCGGCGGCGGCGTCGAGGTAGGCGCGCACCTTCTCCCGCGGGTCGTCGGCGACCTCGGCGCGGCGCTCGATGTCCTCGGTCGCGCTCTTGAAGTAGTGCGCCACGACGCGGACCGCGAGCTGCTCCTTGCTCCCGGCCAGCGTGTAGAGGGTCGATTTCGAGCAGTGCAGCCGACCGGCCAGGTCGTCGAGGGTGAAGTGGGCGAACCCCTCGGCGAGGAACAGATCGCGAAGCCGACCCAGGAGTTCGGCTCGCCTGGGGTTCAGCGCCCGCTCGGCTCGGGAAGTGCTCATCGAGAGAAGCCTGCCACAGGACTCTGAAACCTCAGAGCAGACCTTTTCACGGTACTGGAGTACCGCATAAAGTACTGGTTGCAGTACGACAGCCCGGTACTCACACTTGACCGCGGGAGCGCGCCATGACCGTTGACCGCCTGCTTCCGACCCAGGAAGCCGCTGATCTGCTCGCGTTGACCCGCGAGATCGCCCGCGACGAGCTCGCCGGCCGCGCCGCCGAGGACGAAGCCGCCGGGAAGTTCCCGCGCGACGCCTTCCGCCTGCTCGGCGACGCCGGGCTGCTCGGCCTGCCCTACCCCGAGGAGCACGGCGGCGGTTCCCAGCCGTACGAGGTCTACCTGCAGGTTCTGGAGGAGATCAGCAGCGCCTGGATGACGGTCGGCGTGAGCCTCTCGGTGCACACCATGAGCTGCTTCCCGCTCGCCCACTTCGGCACCGCCGAGCAGCAGGAGCGCTGGCTCCCGGAGATGATCGGCGGCTCGACGCTGGGCGCCTACGCGCTGTCCGAACCGCACGCCGGCTCCGACGCCGCCGCGCTGAGCACCCGCGCCGAGCGGACCGGCGACGAGTACGCGATCAACGGGCAGAAGGCGTGGATCACCCACGGCAGCGAGGCGGACTTCTACACGCTGATGGCGCGCACCGGCGAAGGAGCGCGAGGCATCAGCTGCCTGCTGGTGGACTCCGCGATCTCGGGCCTGACCGCAGGGCCTCCCGAGCACAAGATGGGACTCACCGGGTCACCCACGACGCCGCTGTACTTCGAGGACGCCCGCGTCCCGGCCGAGCGGCTGATCGGCGAGGAAGGCGACGGGCTCAAGATCGCGCTGTGCGCGCTCGACTCCGGCCGCCTGGGCATCGCCGCCTGCGCGGTGGGTCTGGCCCAGGCCGCGCTGGACCTCGCGGTCGACTACGCGCAGCAGCGCAAGCAGTTCGGCCGGCCGATCATCGAGTTCCAGGGCATCGAGTTCCTGCTGGCCGACATGTCCGCGGCCGTCCACTCGGCCCGCGCGATGTACCTCGACGGCGCCCGCCGCCGCGACGCGGGACTGCCCTTCGGAGAGCAGGCATCGGTGGCGAAGCTGGTGGCCACCGACGCCGCCATGAAGGTCACCACCGACGCGGTCCAGGTCCTCGGCGGCGCCGGCTACACCCGCGACTTCCCCGCAGAGCGCTACATGCGCGAGGCGAAGGTCCTGCAGATCTTCGAAGGCACCAACCAGATCCAGCGCGTCGTCCTCGCCCGCCACCTCACCAAACCCTGACCCGATTTCAGCGGAAACCAGGTTCCCGACTTCCACTGAAATCGGGGACCCGACTTCCACTGAAATCGGTTGTACCGCAGTTGTCGCAGGTCAGAGGGGTTTGAGGCCCCAGTGGGCGGTCCAGGCCTCGCCCGGCTGGAGGGTGATGAGGTCGGTGCCGGAGTTGAGGGCGTCGGGCGGGCACGTCATCGGCTCGATGGCGATGGCGCGACCTCGTTCGGGGAAGTCCTCGGCCGTGTAGACCTGGACCCACTTGAAGACCGGATCGGCCCACAGCTGGACGCCGTGACCATCGGGCCCGGTCAGCGAGTGGCGCACGAGACCGGCCGGGTCATCGGGAGCCGGGGCCGCGCCGCCGAAGGCGGTGTCGAGCCAGACACCGGCGAGACGGCGACCGGTGCGGAAGTCGACCTCGTCGCCCTCCAGCGCGCGCGGCGGCCGGACCGGCAGCAGCCGGTCGGCGTCCACCGGCAGCACAGTGGAGGCGGCCAGGCGCAGCGTGCACTCGTCGGTCTCGACGTTGCCCGCGCGCGGGTACGGGTGCACTCCGACGCCGAAGGGAACCGCGCGCCCACCCAGGTTCTCCACGGTGTGGGTCACGGTGAGCCCGTCGCCGTCGAGGGCGTAGCCGATGGAGGTCAGCAGCGGCACCGGCCAGCCGGGACGCGGCGAGACGGTCGCCTGCAGCACCACGGCGGAGTCGGTGTGCTCGACGATCGCCCACGGCTGGTGCCGCAGCAGCCCGTGGATGGCGTTGCTGCGGTCGGGCTCGGTCAGCGCCAGCTGCTGCGGCTCGCCGTCGAGCGCCCAGCGCCCGTCGGCGACCCGGTTCGGCCACGGCACCAGCACGCCACCGGCGGCCGACGGCGGGAGCCGGTCGGCGTCGAAGGTCTCGGTGTGCGGCACACCGTCGACGGTGAAGGCGCGCAGCGCGGCGCCGAACTCGGTGATCACCGCCTTCGCGGTCCCCGAGCTGATCTCGAACTGCCGGCCGGTGGCGGGAAGAGGATCATGCACTCCGCCACTCTACGACCACGAGGCGGCCCCGGACACCGCGAACAGCGTCCAGGACCGCCTCGTCGGACGTGGAATTCCTACTTGCTCAGGGACTCCGCTTGGAAGTCCGCCTTGCCCTTCACGAAGTAGTTGATCAGCCAGAAGATCACGCCGATGCCCAGCAGGATCCCGGCGATGATGTACTCCGTGGCCGGTCGGCCGGACAGCGGGCTCGCGAAGAACGCGCAGGTCAGCGCACCCAGCACGGGAACCCAGGTGGGTGCCTTGAAGTGGTCGTGCTCCACCTCGTCCTTGCGCAGCACCAGAACCGCGATGTTGACCACCGCGAACACCACGAGCAGCAGCAGCGACGTGGTGCTGCCCAGGTCGGAGATCTCCAGCGAGCTCACCAGGATCACCGCGATGATGCTGGTGAACAGGATCGACACCCACGGGGTGCGACGACCCTTGTGCACCTTGCCGAACACGCTCGGCACGACGCCCTCGTTGGCCATGCCGTAGACCAGCCGGCTGGCCATCAGCATGTTGATCAGCGCCGTGTTGGTGACCGCGAACAGCGCGATCAGCGAGAACAGGATCGGCGGGAACCACGGGGCCGCGGCCTTGACCACCAGCAGCAGCGGGCCGTCGGACTCGGCGAGCTCCGCGGTCGGCACCAGCGTCGAGGTGATCACCGCGATGACCAGGTAGATGGTCGCGGTGATGACCATGCCCAGGAGCAGGGCGCGCGGGAAGTTCTTCGACGGGTCCTTGGTCTCCTCGGCCATGTTCACCGAGTCCTCGAAGCCGACCATGGCGAAGAACGCCAGCGCGGTGGCCGAGGTGATCGCGAGCAGCGGCGAGGTGTCGGTGTCGAACTGCGTCAGCCTGCTGGGGTCCGGCGCGATGTCGGCGCTGTGGCTTCCACCGAAGATCGCGATCAGACCGAAGACGATCACGATCGCCAGACCGGTCAGCTCCACGCACGTCAGGACGACGTTCATCTTCACCGACTCGCCGACACCGCGGAAGTTGATCGCGGCGAGCAGCAGCAGGAAGCCGAGCGCGACCATCCACGAGTAGGGCTCGACGCCGTCGCCGAAGATGCCCGTCAGGTAGTCACCGCTGAACGCCTGCGCGGCGGACGAGGCCGAGGTGATGCCCGAGCACATCACCGCGAAGGCGATCAGGAAGGTCACGAAGTGGATGCCGAACGCCTTGTGCACGTACAGCGGGGCGCCACCGGCACGCGGGTACTTGCCGACCAGTTCCAGGTAGCTGAACGCGGTCAGGAAGGCGACCACGAAAGCGACCAGGAACGGAACCCACAGGGCCCCGCCGACCTTGCCGGCGACCTTCCCGGTCAACGAGTAGATCGTGGTCCCGAGGATGTCTCCCACCACGAAGAAGAGCAGCAGTTTCGGGCCCATCACCTTCTTGAGGCCAGGCTCGTGCGCACCGCCGGGCGCATTAACGGTCGTTTCGTTGGCCATAGTGGAGAAGTGTGCAGGGTGGCTCCGACGACTGTCTGCCCGCCCCTGGTCGAAACGCACTCCGTCGAGTGGCGCAAGCGTGGCGAAGTGCCCAACGAGCACGCTCCGCCCAGGTCAGATCACACGTCGTCACCGGTGGGCGCCTTGTACTTCCAGAACGCGGGCAGGGCCACCGCCGACAGCGCGGCGGCGAGCACGACCAGCACTCCCCCGATCATCACCGCTGGTCCGGTGCCCAGCGCGGCACCGGTCAGGCCGTGCAGCGTGTCGGCCAGCCTCGGCCCGCCCGCGACCACGACGGTGAACACGCCTTGGATGCGGCCGCGCATCTCGTCGGTGGCCGCCGCCTGCAGGATCGAACTCCGGTAGACCATGCTGACCAGGTCGGCGCCGCCGCCGAGCGCCAGGAACAGCACCGCCAGCCACAGCGAGTCGGCGAAGCCGAAGCCGATGATCGCCACGCCCCAGGCCACCACGGCGATCGTCACGCCGACGCCGTGCCGAGCGATGCGGTGCAGCCAGCCGGAGAACAGCCCGAAGCAGAAGGCGCCCAACGGGATCGCCGCGTACAGCCAGCCGAGCGCGGCACCGCCACCGGGCGGGTCGCCGAAGGTGCGCTCGGCCATCTCCGGGAACAGCGCGCGCGGCATGCCGAAGACCATCGCGATGATGTCCAGCAGGAACGACGCCAGCAGCACGGCGTGCAGGCCGAGGTAGCGGAAGCCGTCGAGCACCGAGCGCAGACCGGCCTTCTTCGGCGCACCGTCCTGCGGCGGCAGCGCGGGCAGCCGGAACACCGCCCACAGCGCGAGGCACAGCGCGATGGCGTCCACCAGGTACAGCACGGACAACCCGAGCAGCGGCAGCAGGACTCCCGCCAGCAGCGGTCCGACGATCGAGCCGAGCTGGAAGACGGTGGAGCCCAGGGCTTGCGCGGACGGCAGCAGGTGGGCGGGGATGAGCCGAGCGACGGCGGCGGCGCGCGTCGGCGAGTTGACCGCGAAGAACGTCTGCTGGAGCGCGAAGAGCACCAGCACCAGCCCCACCGACGGGATGCCGGCGAACGCGACCAGCCACAGCAGCACGGAGGTTCCCGCGAGCCCGCCGTTGGTGATGAGCATCAGCTTGCGGCGGTCCACGGCGTCGGCGATCGCGCCGCCCCACAGGCCGAACACCACCAGCGGGACCAGTCCGAAGATGCCCGCCAACCCGACGTAGAAGGAGGAGCCGGTGATGTCGTAGAGCTGCTTGGGCACGGCCACGGCGGAGAACTGGGCGCCGACGGCGGTGACGATGTTGGAGATCCACAGCCTGCGGTAGGCCGGGTAGTGCAGCGGTCTGGTGTCGATGAAGACCTTGCTGAACAAGGACTTGAAGCTACGCCGGGGAATGGTTCCGCTGCTCTGCCGCACGAAGGACGGAGCGTAGTCCTTCGCGAAGCTAAAGGACCACTGGTTATCCGCCCGTGTGACGGAGCTCTACACCACTCCCCGGCGGCTCACTCACGGAGCGAGGCGTTCGACCGCCCAGGTGTCATCGGTCCGGCGGAAGCGAAGCCGGTCGTGGAGCCGGTCGGGACGTCCCTGCCAGAACTCGACGAAGTCCGGGCGGATCCGCCAGCCGCCCCAGTGCGGCGGCACCGGGACCCTTTCGGCCTCGCCGAAGCGGCGCTCGATGCCGTTGAGGGAGTTCTCCAGCGCTTCGCGGCCGTTGACCACCCGCGACTGCGGCGACGCCCAAGCGCCCAGCTGCGATCCGCGCGGGCGCTCCGCCCAGTACTCGGCGGTCTCCGAGGAGCTGACCTTCTCGACCTCGCCGCGCACGTTGACCTGGCGCTGCAGGCCCAGCCACGGGAACGTCGCGGCGGCAACGCGGGTCGTCTTCAGGTCGTGGCTCTTGTTGGACGTGTAGTTGGTGAAGAACACCACGCCGCGCTCGTCGAAGCCCTTGCACAGCACCGTCCGCGAGGACGGGAAGCCCTCCGGATCGGCGGTGGCCAGCACCATCGCGTTCGGCTCGACGAGCTCGGCCGAGACGGCCTCGTCGAACCAGAGCTGCAGCTGCTCGTGCCAAGTGCCGGCGAGCGAATCCTCGTGCAACGCCCCGGCTTCGTAGGAAACACGCATGGACGGCAACGCGACGTTGGCCTCCGTCATCCTCTTCCTCCCTGACTCGTCCGGCGAACGGCACGATTCGACTTCGACATTCCGGCTCGGCGCCGGACGGTACGGGTTGGACGAGGCCGACGCGCGCGAGGCGCATCGGCCATTCGTTATGACGGTAAACGGGATCGGAACGGGAGCCGAATCGACGATAGGTCACGATCGATTCCGCAACCGATGCAGTGATCGTTCCCACAACGGCTCCACGTCACCCGAACAGCCGTTGCGCTGCGGGAGGAGCAAGGGAACCTTTCGCTCATCCCACTTCACCACAGCGAGAGCGTCAAGTCCTCGACGTCCGGATGGCGGGAGAGGATCGCCTAGGCAGCCGGCCACCCGGCGCTCGGTGTTCGAACGGATCGCGCCCCTCGTGCGCACGTCGCGGGCGGTGACCGAAAGGTTCCCGTGCGCACGGGCGGGCAATCGACACCGCCCACGCCCACATCCGGATCGCCAACTTGCGAAACAGCAATATTTCCGGAATTTTTCACCCAAGTGCAAAACGTTCCATTCACCGTGGGTCAACTGAACCTCGAATTTTTTCCCGTCTCGGCGCCATTGCTCTTTCTTCCGCCTGGGGTGCACTGTTGGCTCAAACCCCGCCACGTCGCCCAGCCATGCGCACGCGCGCACCCCTACGACCAGGAGACGAGGCAGCTATGAGCGAATTCCGTCCCGGGTTGGAAGGCGTCGTCGCCTTCCAGACCGAAATCGCCGAACCCGACCGCGACGGTGGCGCGCTGCGCTACCGAGGCGTGGACATCGAGGACCTGGTGGGCACGGTCTCCTTCGGCGATGTCTGGACGCTGCTGGTGGACGGCCGGTTCGGCGGCGGACTGCCGCTCGCCGAGGACCTCCCGCTGCCGGTGCGCACCGGTGACGTTCGGGCCGACGCGCAGGCAGCGCTGGCCATGACCGCGCCTGAATTCGGCTTCAAGCCGGTGCTCGACATCGAGGCCGAGCAGGTGCGAGCGCAGCTCGCTCGAGCCTGCTCCCTCGGCCTGTCCTACATCGCCCAGTCCGCGCGCGGCGACCAGGCCCCGGTCCCGCACGCGCGGATCGCCGAGGCCACGACCACCACCGAGCAGTTCCTCACCCGGTGGCGCGGCGAACCGGATCCCGCTCACGTGCAGGCGCTGGACGCCTACTGGGTGTCGGCCGCCGAGCACGGTCTGAACGCCTCGACCTTCACCTCCCGGGTCATCGCCTCCACCGGCGCTGACGTGGGCGCCTGCCTGTCGGGCGCGGTCGGAGCGATGTCCGGCCCGCTGCACGGCGGCGCCCCGGCCCGGGTGCTGCCGATGATCGAGGAGGTCGAGCGCACCGGAGACGCCCGTCGCGTGGTGGCCGACATCCTCGACCGCGGTGACCGGCTGATGGGCTTCGGCCACCGCGTCTACCGCGCCGAGGACCCGCGCGCCCGCGTCCTGCGCAACACCTGCGACCAGCTGAAGGCCCCTCGCTTCGAGGTCGCCCGCCAGCTGGAGCAGGCGGCGCTGGCCGAGCTGCGCGAGAGGCGGCCCGACCGCCAGATCGAGACGAACGTGGAGTTCTGGGCCGCCGTGGTCCTGGACTTCGCCGCCGTCCCGCCGGCGATGATGCCCTCGATGTTCACCGCGGCCCGGCTCGCGGGCTGGTCGGCGCACGTCCTGGAGCAGAAGCGGACCGGACGCCTGGTCCGGCCGTCGGCGCAGTACATCGGCCCGGCCCCGCGCTCGCCGCAGGACGTGGCCGGCTGGGACACCGTCACCCAGATCATCGCCCCGGTGTGAGCCCGTGGTGGGTCGGCCGCGTGGCCGACCCACCAGGGGATACCTTGACGGCGTGACCGATTCGGCGAACCTGCACGCCCAGTACGCCGCGGCCCTCGAAGAGGACGCCGCGGTCAGCGACAACCCGTGCGCCGAACTGGTCCAGGCCGCGGAGCACTGGCACGCGGCGGACGAGCACGAGCGCGAACACTCGGCGCTGACCAGGGCGTTCGACGTTGACGAGGACGCCGGTCCGCTCAGCGGGCGCGGCGCCTACATCTCGTACCTGCTCACCCACGGACGCGCCGACCAAGCGGCGCCGCTGCTCGACGAGCTGCGCCGGAAGCCGAGCAAGGTCGCCATGACCTACATGGACATCCACGTCGGCTACGCCACCACCGGCAACATCCCGGAAGGCCTGCGCTGGCTCAACGCGGGCGCGACCCACATCGTCCCGTCCCTCGACGAGCTCCTGGAGCCGACCGACCAGGGATTCGACCTCCTCCTGGAGCGCTGGCACACCCGCAAGGACACGGGCCTGCCCGCCGACGCGATGGACGAGTTCCTCCAGCGGTGCCTCGATCACAGCGAGGAGGTCCGCGACGAGATCCAGCAGCTGTCCGGCACCGAAGGCGACCTCGCCGGTCTGGTGGACGAGGAGGGGAACCTCTCGCTCACCCTCTACCCGGTGCCGCTGTGGAGCGCCGAGGAGTTCGACCGCTCGGTGCGAGAGCACCCGGAGTGGTGGAACGAGGACACCAGCCACGAGGACTACCGGCGCGCTGTCCAGCGGGAGCTCGGCGAGGTCGTCTCCGGCGCCTGCCTGGTTCCCACCACCGTCGCCGCGGTGGAGGAGTTCGCCGCGGCGTACGGAGTCGACCCCGGCGATCCCGAGACCCCGGACGACTACGTGTTCGAGGAGGCGCACGCCGGGCGGTACCTGCCCTGGCCACCGGGGCGGAACGACACCTGCTGGTGCGGTTCGGGACGCAAGTACAAGAAGTGCTGCGGAGCGCCCGGATTCGCCTGATCGTTCCGACCCGAACGGGCCTTGTGGGACACAGTGTGGTTGGCCCCGGCGGCGAACAGCAGTAAGTTGCGGTGCGGCAGCGGCCGCTGGACACCGAGCGGTAACCCTGCTGCAACACTGAGCCGAGCCGGCAATGGCGCCGGCGGACCTGGCCACTGGCGCGCGGGGACGGGCTTCTCCCGGTCACCCCGCACAGTCACCACAACAACGCCCGGAGGCGCCGGAATGACGCAGGCCGAGACCACCGACCCGACCACCTTGAAGCTGCCCGACGAACTCCAGCCCTCCGACGGCCGCTTCGGCTGCGGACCTTCCAAGGTCCGTCCGGAGCAGCTGACCCGGCTGGCGAACGAGGGTGCCGCGGTGATGGGCACCTCTCACCGGCAGAAGCCGGTGAAGTCCCTGGTCGGAAGGGTCCGTGAGGGACTGCGGGAGCTGTACTCGCTGCCCGAGGGCTACGAGGTCGTGCTCGGCGTCGGCGGCACCACCGCGTTCTGGGACGCCGCGACCTTCGGCCTGATCCGCGAGCGCTCGCTGCACCTGACCTACGGCGAGTTCTCCTCGAAGTTCGCCAAGGCCGCCAAGACGGCTCCCTTCATCGGCGACCCCATCGTGGTCTCCTCGGACCCGGGTGACGCCCCGGAGCCGGTGTCGGACCCGAGCGTCGACCTGATCGGCTGGGCGCACAACGAGACCTCCACCGGCGTCATGCTGCCCCCGTCCCGCCCGGCGGGCTCGGAGAACGCGCTGATCGCGGTGGACGCCACCTCGGGCGCCGGTGGGCTGGCGTTCAACGCCGCCGACGTGGACGTCTACTACTTCGCGCCGCAGAAGTCCTTCGCCGCCGACGGCGGGCTGTGGCTGGCCGCGATGAGCCCGGCCGCGATCGAGCGCATCAACGAGATCGGCGCCTCGGACCGCTGGGTCCCGGAGTTCCTGTCGCTGCCGACCGCGCTGGACAACTCGCGCAAGGACCAGACCTACAACACGCCGGCGGTGGCGACGCTGTTCATGCTCGCCGACCAGATCGAGTGGATGAACGGCCAGGGCGGTCTGTCCTGGTGCGACTCGCGCACCAAGGAGTCCTCGCAGCGCCTCTACAGCTGGGCGGAGTCCTCGGAGTTCGCCAAGCCGTTCGTCACCGACCCCGCCAAGCGGTCGCAGGTCGTCGGCACCATCGACTTCGACGACTCGATCGACGCCGCCGCGATCGCCAAGGCGCTGCGCGCCAACGGCATCGTCGACACCGAGCCGTACCGCAAGCTGGGCCGCAACCAGCTGCGGATCGGCATGTTCCCGGCGATCGAGCCGAACGACATCACCCAGCTGACCAAGTCCATCGACTGGGTGATTTCGCAGCTGTCCTGATCGCGCTATGCGGCCGCCGAGGCAACCCCGTGAACTGCGGGTTTCCTCGGCGGCCGTTGCCATTTCACGGTCGCGATCCGCGACTAAGTTGATCACGACGAGTGATATTCGCTGGAGTTGAGTAGTTCAACTCATTCGCGCGACCCGCCCGCATAGGGCAAGATCGAAGCTGACAGGGCGACCAACAAACGACACGAGTACCCGGCGTGCCTCCCGCGTCAAGGCGGCGCGCCGGGTTACTGTCACAGCTTGGTGACATGTAGGTCGGCGGGAGGCTGGCGTTATGCGAGCGCTGCGAGTGGTCGGGCTCGACGAGGACGGTGAATCCGTCATCTGCGAGGACCCGGAGAACGGTGAGCGATTCACCGTGCCCGCTGACGAGCGGTTGCGCGCGGCTGCCCGCGGCGACCTCACCCGGCTGGGCCAGGTGCAGATCGAGATGGAACAGCAGATGCGGCCGCGCGAGATCCAGGCCCGCATCCGATCGGGTGCGTCCGTCGCCCAGATAGCGGCCACCTCGGGCCTGCCCGAGCACCGCATCGAGCGCTACGCCTACCCGGTGCTGCTCGAACGCGCCCAGATCGCGGAGATGGCGCAGCGCGCCCACCCGGTCCGCGAGGACGGCCCCGACGTGCAGACCCTCGGCGAGGTCATCGCGCACACCTTCGGAATGCGCGGCCACGACTACGCCGAGGCCAACTGGGACGCCTGGCGCGGCGAGGACAACAAGTGGGTCGTGCAGCTGGCCTGGCAGGCCGGCCGCTCGGAGAACGGCGCGCACTGGGTGTTCCACCCGGGAGCGCACGGCGGCACCGTCGCCTCGCTCGACGAGCACGCCGTGGACCTGCTCGACCCGTCGCCGAACCGTCCGCTGCGCACCGTCCGCCCGGTGACCGAGCTGGCCCGCGAGGCGCTGCAGCTCGACCAGCAGGCGGCTCCCGACCAGGTCGACCCCGAGCCGGAGCCGGTGCTGCCCGAGCCGCCGGCGGCACGCGTCGAGCCCACGCTCCAGCGCGTCGAACCGCCGGAACCGGCACCCGCCGAGCCGACCGAACCGACGCTGGACCTGGAGACCCCGGAGCCGACCGAGAACCCGGCCACGCCGGAGACCGAGTCCGCCGAGGACGCCAAGACCGATCCCAAGCGCGCGCGCAAGAACCACCCGATCGTCCCCTCGTGGGAAGACGTCCTGCTGGGAGTGCGCTCGCACCGCTGAGCGGTTCCACCGAGAGCGGCCAGGCCCTTCGCGGCCTGGCCGCTCTCGCGTCTAACCCGGGCCCAGCAGGCTGAGCAGCCCGGTGATCCAGGAGATGACGAGGCCCGCCGCGGTGCCGAAGGCGACCCAGCGCCAGACCGCGACGTTGCGTCCCAGCCAGATCGAGGGCGCGAACCCGGCGGCGATGGCGATGTTGACGAACACCGCGAGTGCTCCGCTGACGTCGGCCAGGCCCTGCGAGACCACCGCGAGCGTGACCGCCACGATCACCGCGACGATCGCGCTGATCGTCAGCCCCGTCGCCCACGGCGTCGGAGGCACCGGCGCGACCGGCCTCCCCCGACGACGCACCGCCTGCGCCGAACGCGGCCGCCCGATCTGGGCGAGTTCACCGCTGAGCGGGTCGACGTAGCCGACGCGACCGCCCGTCTCCGCGGCGAGGCGCATCGCCAGCTGCCGACCGCGACGGGACACGATGTCGCCGGTCTGCGCGGACTCACCGGTCTGCACCAGCTCCGCGACACCCGCCCACTCGTGCAGCGCCGCGACCAGCGGTTCGGGCAGGCGCAGCCGCGCCGGGTCGTGCTCGGTCCCGCCGCCGCGCACCAGCACGGCCCGCCCGGACCGCGCGTGCAGCTCCCAGCCGGTGTCCATCAGGCCCCGCTCAGGGCGTGGAAGGTGATGGCCCCTGCCGTGGCGACGTTGAGCGAATCGACCCCTTCCGCCATCGGGATCCGCACCGCGACGTCGGCGGCCTCGATGGCCTCGTCGGTCAGCCCAGGACCTTCCGAACCCAGCAGAACGGCGACCCTGCCCTGGTCGAGCCCGGCGTCGCGGAGCGACTTCGAATCCCCGCGCGGAGTGAGCGCGGCGATCCGAAAGCCCTCGTCGCGCAGCAGTTTCAGGTCTTCGGGCCAGGTTTCGAGGTGCGCGAAGGGCACCCGCAGCACGTGTCCCATCGACACCCGCACGCTGCGCCGGTACAGCGGGTCCGAACATCCGGCGCCCAGCAGCACCCCGTCCACGCCGAGCGCGGCGGCGTTGCGGAACAGCGCTCCGAGGTTCTCGTGGTCGCCGATGCCCTCCAGCACGGCCAGCCGCCGCGACCGCGCGACGAGCTCGGCGGGATCGACAGCGGGCGCCCGGTCGGCCACGGCCAGCACACCGCGGTTGAGGTGGAAGCCCACGACCCGCGCCATCACGTCCGCGTCGGCCACGTAGGCGGGAACGTCCAGGTCGGCGGTGGCCTCGGCCAGGTCTTCGACCCGGCGGCGAACCCCGAACAGAGCCCGGACCGGGTACGGCGAGGCGAGCAACCGCTCGACCACCACCACGCCCTCGGCGATCACCAGTCCGCGCCCGCCAGGCCGGTCCGGCCGGCGGTCCGCACGAGACAGATCGCGGAAGTCGTCGACCCGCGGATCGCCCACATCGCTGATCTCGACCATGTGCGCCACGCCGGCCATTCTCCCATCCGCACCGCGAGCGACGATGACAGGAAGGTTCCCACGCTCACCCCGCAGGGCGTCGGGAGTGACAGGAAGGTTCCCATGCTCAGTTGCGGGCCTGCGGCGGTGACAGGAAGGTTCCCATGCTCACCCCGCAGGCCTGCGGTGGTGACAGGAAGGTTCCCATGCTTCGCCGAGACGGGTCGGGAATCGACGGGGTAATGGGTCGATCTCATTCACTCCTCGGTCCGCTTCGGCGGCGGATGGGACGAATCGGAGCCGTTGCACCCCATTTCCGATTCGCGTGGAGGATTTGTTCAGACCTCCGCGGCGAGTGCGCTCAGCGGCGTTAGCGACTTGTCGAACGAATTCCGTGGGAAAGTTCTCGCCCCAACAGACGAGGGGGCGACGCTGAGTGATGCCGCACCGCCGTTGATCGGATTGGACTGGTTGACGTCCGCTTCGCACCGCCATTGCCCCGATTGCCGGTGCGAACAACACCGAACACCGCGCGGCTCTGCTCCCGGCGGCCGATTTCCACGCGCCTCAGCGGAGCCGAAAAGGCTGAATGCCGCTTCGGCCCGAGCGCGCGGACCGAGTGATCGCTGACACCGTATTGGCCGCTGGCTCACCAGGTGGGGATGTGTCACGGTGGTTTCCCCAGCGCTGGGCGCTGACGTGCTGCCGATAAAGGGGAGACGGCATGGGACGGCACGTGGACGATCGATCCTTCAAACCGATTGATCGGCAACGCTATCGGAACAAGATGCAACGAGGCCTGGACGCACTGGCGCGGATGCTGGCCGATGGCGAATTCTCCTTCCCCCATCAACAGATGGGGCTGGAGATGGAATTGTGCTTGGTGGACGAGCACATGCAGCCGTCGATGAACAACGCGGTGGTGCTGGAAAAAATCAGCGAAGCGATTTTCACCACCGAGTTGGGGCAGCAGAACATCGAGCTCAACGTCGAGCCGCGAGTGCTCGCGGGAGACAGCGCGTTGCGCCTGGAGGAAGGCGTGCGGGCGGCATTGGTGCGCGCTGACGGCGGGGCGCACGACGCGGGAGCGAAGATCGCCATGATCGGCGCATTACCGACGTTGCAGAGCCTGCACTTCGACCCGTCCACGCTGACGAGCAATCCGCGCTACTCGGTGCTCAACGACCAGATCATCCTGGCTCGCGGCGAGGAGATGCTGCTGGACATGGAGGGCGTTCCGCTGGCCGACGGCGGTTCGGAACGGCTTCGCTCCTACGCGGACTCGATCGCGCCGGAGTCGGCGTGCACCTCGGTGCAGCTGCACTTGCAGGTCGCGCCGGAGGACTTCGCCGCGCACTGGAACGCGGCGCAGTGCCTGGCCGGGGTGCAGGTCGCCATCGGCGCGAACTCGCCGTTCCTGCTGGGCAAGGCGCTCTGGCACGAGACGCGCATCCCGCTGTTCCTGCAGGCCACCGACACCCGCCCGACGGAACTGCGCAACCAGGGCGTGCGACCCAGGGTGTGGTTCGGCGAGCGGTGGATCACCTCGATCTTCGACCTGTTCGAGGAGAACGTCCGCTACTTCCCCGCGCTGCTGCCGGAACCGGAGGAGGAGGACCCGGTGGCCGCGCTGGACAACGGCCGCGCGCCGAAGCTCAACGAACTGCGCCTGCACAACGGCACCATCTGGCGCTGGAACCGCCCGGTCTACGACCTGGTGGGGGGCGTCCCCCACCTCAGGATCGAGAACCGCGTCCTGCCCGCCGGGCCGTCGGTGGTCGACGTCGTCGCGAACGCGATGTTCTTCTACGGCGCTCAGCGCGCGTTGACCGAACAGGACCGTCCGCTCTGGACGCAGATGTCGTTCGCCGCTGCGGAGGAGAACTTCTACGCGGGCGCCCGGCACGGTTTCGACGCGCATCTCTACTGGCCGGGCTCGGGCTGGGTCACGCCGGACGAACTCGTCCTGCGCCGACTGCTGCCGATGGCGCACGAGGGCCTGCGGGCCTGCGGCGTCTCCGACGAGGCCCGCACCCGCTACCTCGGGGTCATCGAGCGGCGCTCGCTGGCCAGGCAGAACGGCGCCAGCTGGCAGCGGGACGTCGTCGCGCATCTGGAGGCCGAGGGCGCCGACCGGCACGCCGCGCTGACGACCATGCTCCGCCGCTACATCGAGCTCGCCGACAACGGCGATCCGGTCCACACCTGGCCGGTCCGCTGACACTCCGCAGGGCGCCTGTGGCCACACCTGGTCAATTGCCATAGGGTGGCAACAACCAGAAGGTGTCGACTACGGAGGGAGACTTCGGTGCCCGAGTACGTGCTGCCGGAGTTGGACTACGACTACGCGGCGTTGGAGCCGGCGATCTCCGGGGAGATCAACGAGCTGCACCACAGCAAGCACCACGCCACCTACGTCAAGGGCGCGAACGACACGATCGCCAAGATCGCCGAGGCCCGGGACGAGAACGACTTCTCCTCGATCGTCGGCCTGGAGACGACGCTGGCCTTCAACCTCGCCGGGCACTCGCTGCACCTGGTGTGGTGGAAGATCCTGTCCCCGGACGGCGGTGACAAGCCGACGGGCGAGCTGGCCGCGGCCATCGACCAGGACTTCGGCTCGTTCGACAAGTTCCGCGCCCAGATGGAGGCCGTGTCGACCACGATCCAGGGCAACGGCTGGGGCGTGCTGGCGTGGGACCCGGTCGGTCAGCGGCTGATCACCCAGCAGCTGCGCGACCACCACTCGAACCTGTCGATCGCCACCACTCCCCTGCTGGTGTTCGACATCTGGGAGCACGCCTACTACCTGCAGTACCGCAACGTGAAGGCCGACTACGTCAAGCAGCTGTGGAACGTCGTCAACTGGGACGAGGTCGCCAAGCGCTTCGACGACGCCCGCAACGGCCTCAACGGCCTGCGCCTGCCCACGGCCTGACCGGATTTCAGTGGAAATCGGAGACCTGATTTCCACTGAAATCGTGAACTCCGGGCTCGGCGGTGAGTGCTCCGACAAGTTCTTGCCGCCGGTAATGATCGAGCCCCGGTCTCCCGAAGGAGGCCGGGGCTCGATCTGTTCCCGAACTGACTACCGCTCCCACCACGAAGCGGACATGTATTAGGTTAGCCTAACCTTGCGGTTGGATCAACCCCTTCTTGCGCTGCTGCGACAGCGCCACGGCGCCCCCGACGGCGGCGGCGAGCGAGAGCAGTCCACCGAGCACGAGCGGCCAGCGCGGGCCGAAGACCTCCGCCAGCCAGCCCGACGCCAGACCGCCGAGCGGCTTGCCACCCATGAACAGCAGCATGTAGAGACCCATCACCCGACCTCGCATGGTCGGCTCGACGGCCAGCTGCACCGTCGAGTTCGCGCTGGTCGTGAAGGTCATGACCGCGACACCGACCGGCACCAGGCACGCGGCGAACAGCCAGTAGGACGGCAGCAGCCCGGCCACCGCCTCCAGCGCACCGAACACGCCCGCGCCGATGAGCATCAGCCGCAGCCGGGAACCGGGTTTGGCGCTGCGGCGGGCGGCCAGCGTCGCGCCGGTCAGCGTCCCCACCGCGAGCATCGTGATGAGGATGCCGTAGCCGTCGGCGTCGCGGCCGAAGACGTTGCGAGCCATCACCGCGAACGTGTTCTCGAAGTTCATCCCGAAGGTGCTGACGCAGAACATCAGGACCATGACCACGACCAGGTCCGGGCGGCCGCGCACGTAGCGCAGGCCGGCCCGGAGCTGGCCGCGCTCCCTGCCCACGGCTCTGGCCCGGTGCAGCAGGGCGGTGTCCATCAGCAGCAGGCCCACCACCACGGCCACCGAGCTGAGCCCGTTGGCGAGGAACACCCAGCCGGTGCCGACGGCGGTGATGGCCAGTCCGGCGATCGCGGGCCCGACGATGCGGGCCAAGTTGAAGGTCATCGAGTTCAGCGCGACGGCGTTGGTCAGCTGCGCGGGTCCGACCATCTCCACCACGAAGGACTGCCGCACCGGCGCGTCCACCGCTGAGAAGCAGCCGAGGACGAAGCACAGCACGTAGACGTGCCAGAGGGCGACGATCCCGGTCACGTCGAGCGTCCCCAGCGCGAAGCCGCAGAGCCCCAGGGCGCTTTGCGTGATGATCAGGATCTTGCGCTTGTCGAACCGGTCGGCGAACACTCCCGCCCACAGCGTGAGCGCGAGGGTGGGGAGGAACTGCAGCGCGACCGCCACGCCGAGCGCGGCCGGGCTGCCTCCGGAGAGTTCGAGCACGAGCCAGTCCTGCGCGGCCCGCTGCATCCAGGTCCCGGTCAGCGAGACGACCTGTCCGGACGCGTAGTAGCGGTAGTTGCGCTCGCGCAGCGAGCGGAACATGCCCCCGCCGGCGTCAGCGTTCCGGTCCGCCGCGGACCGGGTGCGGCGGTTGACCGGGTCTGGGGAATCTCCGTCTTCCGCAGACCTTCGAGCTTGGCCAACCACGCTTCGGCGTACCGCCTCTCAGTGCTCCCTCATCGACTGGCCAGCCGGTCGATGATCTCGGCGGCGCGTGACAGCACCGCCAGCTCTTCCGCGTCCAGCTCCGCGAGGTGCTGGTCCAGCCAGCGCTCGCGGATCGAGACCTCTTCCTCGATGCGGGCCTTGCCGGACTCGGTCACCTCGACGATGGCCTGCCGGCCATCGGTGGGATGAGCCCGCCGGACCACCAGCCCGTTGTCCTCCAGCGCCGCGATGACCCTGGTCATCGATGGTGGCTGGACACCCTCCTTGGCCGCCAGTTCGCCCGGTGTCATCGATCCGGCCTTGTGCAGGCAGGACAGCGCTGACAGCTGGGACAGCGTGAGGGCCGAATCGGCTCGCTGCGCGCGCAACCGCCGGTTGAGGCGAACGACCGCGAGCCGCAGCCGGCTCGCCAGCGTGCGTTCCCGTTCCGCGATATCGGACACGTCGTTAGTCTACCAAACTATCTCGGGAATTCGGACAAACTGATCTCGCGACCAGTGGTGGCATACCTTAGCCAGCCCGAGCCCCGGCATGGCGTATTTGGGATGAAGGAGACTCGCCGCGCGCCAAGAGGTCTGGCGAACTCTCCCCGAACGCGAAAAGAGGCACCCGCGTCCCAGGATTCTGGGACGCGGGTGCCTCTTGAAGCGGGATCAGATGCCGAGCAGGCTGCTCAGCGGACCCGAGGCGAAGTAGAGCACGAAGGCCGCGGCGACCACCCACATCAGCGGGTGCACCTCGCGGGCCCTGCCGGTGAAGGTGCGCAGCAGCACGTAGCTGACGAACCCGGCACCGATGCCGTTGGCGATCGAATAGGTGAAGGGCATGACCGCGATCGTCAGGAACGCGGGCAGCGCCATCGTGAAGTCCGACAGGTCGATCTGGCGGATCTGCGACAGCATCATCGCGCCCACCACGACCAGCGCCGGAGCCGCGGCTTCGATCGGAACCACCTGGTAGAGCGGGGTCAAGAACATCGCGCCCAGGAACAGCACACCGGTCACCACGTTGGCCAGACCCGTGCGGGCGCCGTCGGCGATGCCGGAGGCCGACTCCACGAACACCGTGTTGGAACTCGCCGAACCCGCACCACCGGCGACCGCGCCCAAGCCCTCGACGGCCAGCGCCTTGCCGATACCGGGGAGGTTCCCCTCCTTGTCGGCCAGATCGGCTTCCTTGCCGAGGCCGGTCATCGTGCCCATGGCGTCGAAGAAGTTCGCCAGGACGAGGGTGAACACCAGCATCGCCGCGGCCAGCGCGGGCAACCGCGTGAAGGCGCCGAAGGAGATGTCACCGACCAGCGACAGGTCCGGCAGACCGGCGATCTGGTCCGGCAGCGCCGGGTAGCCGAGGTTCCAGCCGGTCGCACCGGCGTCGCTGGAGGACCCGGCGTGGAAGACCGACTCGACGATGATCGACAGGATCGTGGTGACCACGACGCTTATCAGGATGCCGCCGCGAACCTTGCGGGCCACCAGGATCGAGGTCAGCACCAGGCCGAAGACGAACACCGCGGTCGGCCAGGAGGCGATCGAACCATCGATGCCCAGACCCACCGGGACCGTCGTGTCGGCCGCGTCCGGCAGGCGGCGCACGAACCCGGAGTCGACCAGGCCGACGAAGGTGATGAACATTCCGATGCCGACCGCGATCGCGGCCTTGAGATCGGCGGGCACCGCGTTGAACACGGCGGTGCGGAACCCGGTCGCGACCAGGATCAGGATCACGATGCCGTCGACCACGACCAGGCCCATGGCCTCCGGCCAGGTCACCTGGGGAGCGATCGTGACGGCCAGCAGGGTGTTGATGCCCAGGCCGGTGGCGATGGCGAAGGGGTAGTTCGCGATCAGTCCGAACAGGATCGTCATGACGCCCGCGACCAGCGCGGTGGCGGCCGCGACCTGCGGGATCGGCAGGATGTTGCCCAGGACGTCGTGCTTGGCACCGGCGTCGGTCGGCGAAGCGCTACCGAGGATCAACGGGTTGAGCACGATGATGTAGGCGACGGTCACGAAGGTGACCAGGCCACCCCGAACCTCTCGGCCAACGCTGGATCCGCGCTCGCTGATCTTGAAGTAGCTATCCAGCAGCGAAGACTTGCTCTCGGTTCTCTCCACCATTCGAACTTTCCAATCAGGTGGCCTGTGCGCGGGCCGTTACTACCGGGAGTAGCCTGCCTGACGTGGTACAAGACGGCGAAACCGCCCCCTCCGACCCAGCGCACCGCACGGTCCCGTCGCTGCCCCGCAGGCTCGCGGATCCGACGCCGGTGCTGCTGTTCGGCACCGCCCTGTGGTTCGCGGGCGTCGTGCTGTTCGGATGGCGCGACCTCGCCGACGGCGCGGTCGGCGTCGAGTTCTTCACCTGCGTCGCCGGGACCACGCTCGGCATCATCGGCTTCGGCGTCTTCCGCTGGCAACGCAGCGCTGCACGGCGCGGCTCCCGAGGCTCCTGGCAGGGCCTCTCCGGCCTCGACAGCTGAGCCCACCTCGCCCCTGGGCGGTTTTGGTCCGAACCGACCGGACAAAACGTCCGTGAATTGTTCGGAGGGCCCTCAAGAATCGCCTTTGAGGATTTTCCAGCAGGTGGGGCAGGTGGGTTCGAGTATCCAGTCGAGTTCGGTGCAGTCGTGCAGGCGAGCGGCTACGACCTGCGTGCCGCAGAAGGATTCCGCCTGGTCATCGTGGTTGATCCTGATCGCTGAGGGCCGGAAGGCGTGGCGGCCTCCGGGGATCGGGCGCCAGATGTGCGTGAGGTGATCGGTCACTGTTCCTCCTTGTCCGGTGAAATGAGACCGTCCCAGGAAAGAATGAGCAATCGCGTTCATTAGATTGTGTAATGGTGACGTCTCAGGCCCTGAAATAAATTGTGCATATGACAACGGCACGCGCCCGGGGCTTGGGCGTTGAAATCCGGAGGCTCCGCAAGGACGCCGGTCTCCGGCTGGAGGAGCTGGCCGACGTGTGCGGCTGGTCGCGGGCCACGTTCGGTCGCATCGAGTCGGGCGAGAAGGTCCCGACCGACATCGAGATCGCCATCATCCTGGGCGCCCTGGGGATCAGGGGCAGCGAGCGGAAGCGCCTGCTGGAACTGGCTCACGACGCGCACCAGACGCACTGGTGGGAGGTCGGCCGCCCGGGGCTGCCGTCGCAGCTCGTCTCACTGCTGGACTTCGAACGGCGGGCCACGAAGATCACCGATCTCGCGCTCGGTTTCGTCCCGGGGCTGCTGCAGACCGCCGACTACGCGCGGGCCGTCATGCGCAACGGGGTGCTGGACGAGGAGGTCGTCGAGTCCAGGGTGTCGCTGCGCATGGGCAGGCAGCGCGTGCTGACCAGGGCGAGACCGGTGGTGCTGCACGCGTTCCTGGACGAGTCGATCCTCTGGCGTCCGGTGGGCGGCCCCCGCGTGATGGCCGAGCAGCTGCGCCGCGTCGCGAAGTGGGGCCGGCACGACCACATCACCGTGCGGGTCATCCCCTACAGCGCGGGCGTCCACCACGCCTTGCACGGGAACTCGCTGATCCTGGAATTCGCGAGACAACGTCCCATCGTCCATCTCGAACACCGGCGAGCCGGACTGTTCCTCGACGATCCCGATGAGATCTTCCCGTTCGTCGAGTCCGCCACTAGCGTTGAGGAGAAGGCCTTGAGCCCAGCGGAATCCGCTGAGCTCATCCTGACCCGCGCGAAGGCGATGGAGAACAGCCATGATCAGTGACTGGCGCAAATCCAGCCACAGCGGCGAAGAGAGCAACTGCGTCGAAGTCGGCCGGGGCCCCGACCAGATCGGCGTGCGCGACACCAAGGACCGCGACGGCGGAACCCTGCGGTTCGACCCCGAAACCTGGAACCGCTTCCTGCGATCCCTCGACGAGGATCACTAGCGCAGCAGGGTCGTCGCCTCCGGGTCCGCCAGCAGGGCCGCCAGGGCGAAGCGCTGCGACCACGACCCGGTGGCCCAGGCCAAGGCCCTGGCCAGGCCGTCCGGGGTGCGTTCGGTGTGGACCTTGCCGTTGTTCTCCACCCACCAGTGGACCTGGTGCTCCCCCGTCGACGCCTGGACGCGCAGCTTGTCGTGGAGGGTGATCTCGCCGTCCGGGACCTCGATGCCCAGCAGCTCGCAGCTGGAGGCGACCCGGGCGACCTCGGCCCAGCGCTGGGTGCGCCCCGGATCGGGCACGCGCAGCGTGTTCTCCTCCGAAGCCAGCGGCAGGTCGAGCAGCTCGGCCAGCGCCTCGGCGTCGAACTGATCCGGGCTGCCGCCCGCGACGACCAGCGGAGCGTCCATGACGCCGAGCATCCACGGCTCGTCGAGCACGACCGCGCGACCGGTGCTCACCACCGCGCCCGACACGGACCGCACCATCTCGGGCGGATCCAGCTCGGACGGATCGACCACGCCCGCGGCCACGGCTTCGCTCAGCGCCTGGTGAGCCCGCAACGCCGTTCCCGCGCGGATCGCGCGGTCCGGGTCGCCGAGGCGTTCCAGCAGGTCTTCGGCGTCGTCACCGTCGTCGATGCGCAGCTCGGCGCGGACACCGGCCAGCCGCAGCGCCTCGGCGTCCAGGTCGATGTCGGGCACCGGGTCGTAGACCCCGGCGAGCTCGTCGGCGCCGGGCAACCGCCAGTGCCGCGGCGGGTGCCCTTCGATCAGCGCGCAGCGGGCGATCCACCAGGCCGAGTAGCCGTGCGGTTCGCGCAGCGCGCGCAGCGTCTCCGGATCGCGGGTGAGCAGGCTGATCGCCTCGGGCCACGCATCGTCGGCGATCAGGTCCAGGTCGCGGATGCCGACGAAGCGGGCCGGGGGCCACGCCTCGGGCCGGTCGGCCTCCTGCTCGGCCCACCACTGGTGCGAGTCGGGGAACCTCTCGTCCGCCTCCACGGGATCGTCCTCGACGTGCACGCCGAAGCCGTCGAGGACGCCGATGGAGGTCAGCAGTTCGGTCGGCCAGCGCTGCGCGACCTGCTCGTCGAGCACCGACAGCGGAGCTCCCTCGCCGAGGTGCTCGGTGTCGATGACCGACAGCAGCGCCGCCTCGGGCAGCAGGAGTTCGTCGGCGCGGCGGAAGTCTCCCTGGTCGTCGGGCAGCGCCAGCGCGCCCAGCCAGTCGCGCGACCGGGACTCCTCGACCAGCTTCAGCACGGCCTCGGCCAGCGGGCGCACGTCGACTCCGGCCAGCGCGTCGGACACGCTGCTGCGCACGGCCTCCGCCAGCGGCGGAGCGTCGAGCAGTTCGGCAGGCCCGGCCGGGTGCGCGCCGAGCTTCTCCAGCAGCGGGTGGGTGGCATCGGGATGCGCGATGCGCAGACCCGAGATGTCCAAGGTGGACAGCAGCGCGGCCGGGTCGAGATCGCTCTCCGGCTGGCTGAGCAGCACGTCGCGCACACCGCTGACGGTGCGGCCGTCGGCCAGCGGAACCGGCAGCGCGGTGAACTCCTCGTGGGCCTGCGGATCGGCTTCCTCGAACGGTGCCAGTGCGTCGTAGAGCCGGTACCACCAGCTCGGTTCGCGCCCCAGCCCGGTGACGGCCTCGACGATCTCGGCGGCGCCGAGCCTGCGGACCTCCAGGGCGTGCAGCGAACGGCGATGCCGGGCGTCGGAGAGCTGCGGGTCCAGCAGACCCGGCACGACGTCGTCGAGCAGCTCAACCAGCTCGGGCGAGACGTACTCCAGCGCGCGGGCTTCCAGCGGCGCGACCGGCTTGTCCCCCGCCCCGGGCAGCCAGGCCGAGACCCGCAGCCGGTCGTTGACGCCCTGCCGCAGCTTGTCGTCCACATCGGACAGCGGGAATCCCGGCAGCGGCACCAGTGCGGTCCGGTGCTCGCTGGGCAGCTTGTCGACCAGGGCCGGGTAGCACTCGGCGGCGAAGGTCAGCACCTCGTCGGTGGCGGGCGAGGCCGCAGCGCGACGCCGGTCCGCCTCGACCGGAACGCCGGCCAGCAGCCGCGCGGGCAGCGACAGCCGCTCCTCGGTCGGGGTCGGGCTGTGCAGCACGTCCTCGGCCAGCGGGATCGGCACGCCCTCGGAATCCAGCGGAACGGCCCAGGTGACCTGCCACTGCGCGGTCGAACGGCTCTCCGCGCCCAGCCCGGCCAGCACCGACTGGCTCAACGCGCCGGACGCGCGGTGCACCAGCCAGCGATCGCTGCGCGACGGGCCGTGCACCACGACGCGGTCGGTGTCCTCGTCGACGCGGCGCCAGGTCTGGCGACCGATCCTGATCTCGCTCAGCGCGGGCAGCGCCAGCAGCAGCCCGGGAACTTGGTCGGTGCACGAGTCCAGCAGCGCGGCCGCGTCCACTCCGGGGCGCAGCGGCAGCCGGACCTCGGTGGTGAACCCCTCCGGCGGGGCGCCGTCGACCTCCCACGGCAGCCGCAGCACCGGGACGGCACCTTCGCGGCGGGAGAGCTCCTCGGCAGGCCCGGGCAGCTGCGCGGCGGCCTGTCGGGTGCGCTCGGCGGAGAACGCCACGCCACCCGAGGTCGACAGCACGCTGGGCTCCTCGGAGACCGCGAGCACGGCGGCGAACCCGACGCCGAAGCGACCGACCGAGGCACCGTCGCGCTTGGCGGACGCGCGCAGCGAGGCCAGCGCGGCCACGCCTTCGGCGGTCAGCGGCGCACCGGTGTTGGCCACGCGCAGCTCGTCGCCGACGAGCTGGACGCTCAGCACCCCGTCGGAGCCCGCGGCGTCGGCGGCGTTCTGGGCGAGCTCGACCAGCAGGCGTTCGCGGTAGCCGCCGAGGCGCAGGTCCTCTTCGGCGTTGGCGTCTTCCCGGAACCTGGTCGGCGAGGTCTCCCAGGACTGCAACACTGCACGCCGCAGTCCGACCGCGCCGAAGCGGTCCGGCTCGCTCACCCGCGCTCCGTGCCGCGCGGCTCGAACTCCAGCGTGGCGTCGTCGTAGACGATCTCGGCGACCGGGACGGTGGACGAGACGTCCACGTCGACCTCGGAGTGCGCGCCGCAGCCGAACTCGACGCTGACCACGCGGCCATCGGCGGGGGCGTACTCGTTGGCGCAGACGCCGAACGCGCCGCCCATCGAACCGGACAGCTTCAGGAAGAAGCCGCAGGTCCCGCAGGCCGCGGGCGCGAGCTTCGCGGCGTCGGCGCGCGGACCGAAGTCACCGGAGTACCAGCGCTCGGCCGCGTCCGTGCGGCCTTCGAAGCTGAGCACCCGCTTGCGGCCGAGGCCGACCTCCTTGGCGACGTCGCCGAACTGCTCGTCGTCGCTGGTCAGGTGGCCGGGAGCCAGCCGCGGGTCGTCCGGGCTGGTCGGCAGCAGATCACCGGCACCGAGGTCGCCCGGCTGAACGCGGTCGCGGTACGGCACCCAGTCCGGCGCCGTCAGCGCCGTGGGACCGGGGAGCAGCACGACCTCGCTGACCGTCACCGGCTCGCCCTGGCCGACGCTGGCGACCGTCACGGCCCAGCGCCAGCCGACGTAACCGGGGTAGTTCGACTCGAAGTAGTGCGTGACGGCGTGCGGCCCCTCGGCCTCGACGGCGACGTGGGCACCCACCGGGGAGGACGCGCTCTCCGCGACGTCGTCCCCCGTGGTGTCCAGCGTCAGGACCGGCGAGCCGATCGGGTCGTCACCAGGGCGGGCCTCGTCCTCCGCAGCAGCTCGGGCGACGTTCTCGGCCGCCGCGAGCTCCGGGTTCAACGGCTCGGCCGCAGGCTGCCCGGCGTCGTCGTACGGGGCATCCGCGCCTGGGCTGGTCATCGGAGCAGGCATAGGCGTCACATGCTCGATTGTGCCGTACGTGCTCGACGCCGCAGTCGGCTGTGTCGCTGCGGAGGCCGCAGGACCGCTGATCCGGAGCGGAGTAGCACTCGGAGTGATCGGGCGTGTCAAGCTTTCGGGGTGCGACTTGCTCAAACTGGACGTCTCTTGTGCGGCGTGCTGCTCACCATCGGAGTCGGGGTTGCGTGTGCGCCGCAGGTGCCAGCGCAGCACGACGGCCAGGACGACCGCGAGCAAACCGATCAGGGCGTAGGGCACGCGGGAAGCCTGCCACACCTTCGAGTCGAGGTGATCAACGTGCTCCCGCACGACCGCTCCTCGTTCACTCAGGGCCTGGAAATCGCTGGTGAGACCCTCTACGAAGGCACCGGCCTGCGCGGCTCCTCGGCGTTGCGCGCGGCCGACCCGCTGAGCGGTTCGGTGCGGCACGAGGTCCGGCTGCCTGCCGATTACTTCGGTGAGGGGATCACCGTCACGGGTGACCGTATATGGCAGCTCACCTGGCAGGAAGGGGTTGCTTTCGAGCGAGATCGCGAGAGCCTCCGCGAACTGCGCCGAGTGGAGTACCCGGGCGAGGGCTGGGGGCTGTGCTTCGACGGGCGGCGACTGGTGATGAGCGACGGCAGCGACGAGCTGACCTTCCGCGATCCGACGACGTTCGCGCAGGTCGGCGAGGTTTCGGTGACTCGGGCGGACTCGCCGGTCGAGGAGCTCAACGAGCTGGAGTGCGCCGGCGGCCAGGTGTGGGCCAACGTGTGGGGCAGCGACGAGATCCTGCGGATCGATCCGGCGAACGGGCAGGTCACGGCGGTCGTGGACGCCGAGGGGTTGCTGCCGCCCGAGCAGCGGGCCGGAGCCGACGTGCTCAACGGCATCGCGGCCGTTCCCGGCACCGAGGAGTTCCTGATCACCGGGAAGAACTGGCCGTCGATGTTCCGGGTCCGATTCGTGCCCCAGTGATCGCTGGTTCGAGTGATCTAGACCGCTATTTTTGTCGCCTGATCGTGTCCCGCTGTATTTCTGGGCCGCTTTCCGCCTCCTTATTCGTGAGGGCGTTGCGGCTGAGACCAGAACGGGCATCGCCGCAACCCGGTCCGGGCGAGAGGAGGTGGTGCAGGATGGCTGACATGGGGATGCGTGGACGTGACCAGCACTCGGACGAGCCGCAGGGCCGTCCGGGCTGGGGCGCCGGGCAGCGCGGGAAGCGCGGTTGGTATGCCGACCAGCAGCAGTCCGGACAGCGGTTCGAACCGCCGTCCCAGGACGCTGACGAGCGGCGTTATCCCTGGCAGGAGGACCCCGACTACGACCGCTCGCGCGGGACGGGTCCGCTGCCGCCGCTGCCCGATGACCACTCCGCCGCACCCGACGAGGAAGAGCCCGAACCCGAGCAGGCCCGGGGCGCGCCGCCACCGAGGAAGCTGACGGTCACCCGGGTCGCCGCGTGGCGCAGCCGGGACCTGACCCAGCGGGTGGTGCGGCTGTTCTTCTCGCTGGCCCACGCCGACGGCGCCGACCGGTCCGGGCTCGCCAAGTTCACCTACGCGTGGATGGGCAACTACGCGGTCGACGCGGCGATGGCCGTCGCGCTGGCCAACACGCTGTTCTTCTCCGCGGCCACGGCCGAGAGCAAGGACAAGGTCGCGCTCTACCTGCTGATCACGGTCGCGCCGTTCGCGGTGATCGCGCCGGTGATCGGCCCCGCCCTGGACCGGTTGCAGCAGGGCAGGCGGCTGGCGCTGGCCGCGTCCTTCGCGGTGCGCGTCGTGCTGGCCGCCGTGATGGCCCTGAACTTCAACAGCTGGCTGCTCTACCCGGCGGCGCTGGGCTGCATGGTGCTGTCGAAGTCCTTCGGCGTGCTCAAGGCCGCGATGACGCCGCGAGTGCTGCCCAACCAGATCACGCTGACCAAGGCCAACTCGCGGCTCACCGCCTTCGGCCTGGCCGCGGGCGGTGCGTTCGGCGCGATCGCCTCCGGCTTCGCCTGGCTGTGGGGCTCCGAGGGCGCGCTGTGGTTCATGGCCGCGATGGCGGCGGCCGGCGTCTGGCTGTGCCTGCGGATCCCGGGCTGGGTGGAGAGCACCGAGGGCGAGGTGCAGACCTCGCTGGGCGATCCGGGACGTTCCCGCAAGGTGCCGCTGACCGGTCACGTGGTGGTGGCCCTGTGGGGCAACGGCGGGATCCGGGTGCTGACCGGTTTCCTGACGCTGTTCGCCGCGTTCGTGATCAAGCACAACACCCCGCACGAACCGGCCATGCAGCTGGTGCTGCTGGGCCTGGTCGGCGGCGCGGCCGGGGTCGGCAGCTTCCTGGGCAACGGGCTGGGTTCGCGGATGACCTTCGAGAAACCCGACCGGTTGATCATCAGCTGCCTGGGCGCCGCGCTCGCCGTGGCGACCTGCGCCGCGGTGCTGGCCGGTCTGCCGCTGGCGGTGATCGTCGGCCTGGTCGGCGCGACCGCCTCCGCCTTGGCCAAGGTCTGCCTGGACGCGGTGATCCAACGCGACATGCCGGAGGCCTCGCGGGCCTCGGCGTTCGGCCGATCGGAAACGATCCTGCAGCTGAGCTGGGTCTTCGGCGGCGCGCTCGGCGTGCTGCTGCCACCGGTGTACTGGATCGGGTTCGTGGTGATCGCCGCGCTGCTGGCCCTGGTCCTGGCGCAGACGATCCTGCGCGGGCGCGGCGCCACGCTGGTCCCGGCGATCCCGCTGCGGTCGCTGTCGCGACGGCGGAGACGTTCGGCCGGCGCACCGGCCACCGCCCGTTCGAGTGCCAGGTCGTAGGCTCTGGCCGTGCATCGTGGACTGAAGCCGCTGCTGGCAGTGGCCGCCGTCGGGCTCGCCGCCGGCTGCTCCTCCCCCAGCCAACCGCAGGTGACCTTCTACTCGCACGGGGACGCGGTGGCGGTTGAGGCCGCCCAGTACTGCGATCCGACCGGTCAGGAGTGCTCACCCCCGAAGCCGGAGGCTGTCGGCGAGCTGCGCATGGTCGATCGCGACCCGCTGCAGATCTCGGTCCCGGCCGAGGTCGCCGGTGCGCCGTGGCAGGTGGTGTTCCTCTACCGCGGGCTCAACGGCCAGGAGCTCGACGGCCGCAGCCCGGTGTTCACCCCGGACTCGCGCCACTCCTACACGCTGCAACTGCCGCCCGACGGCGGCCGCATCGAGCACGTCGAGGTCCAGCAGTTCTCAGCGGTGCTGAGCCAGGGCGCCGATGGCGGCGTCGACTTCGGCATCGGCGGCAGCTGGGTCCTCAACGTCAAGCAGTGATGCCTCGGCGTCGCGGGTTCTGACACGTCTGCTGGGGAGGGCAGCCGACACCGTGCATCGACTCCCGGCCCAGAAGGCGTGTCAGATTCCGCTTCCTGCACGGATGCGCCCGGACGACCGCGGGTTCCTCGCCCGCAGACCGATCAGTTCCCGCCGGGATCGAGTTCCCGCGCGACCGCTCGGACGACCTCGCCGATGCGCTTGGCGGTCTTGCGGTCGGGGTAGCGGCCTCGCTGCAGGTCCGGCTGAACCTTGAGTTCGAGGAGCTTGATCATGTCCTCGACCATGCCGTGCAACTCATCGGCGGGACGTCGGCGCGCCTCGGTGACCGAGGGCAGCGGGTCCAGTAACTTGACCTTCAACGCCTGCGGGCCGCGTCGGCCCTGCGCCATGTCGAAGTCGACGCGCTGGCCGGTCTTGAGCGCATCCACACCAGATGGCAACGCGGAGGAACGCACGTACACGTCCTCCCCGCCATCCTGGGTCAGGAAGCCGAAGCCCTTGTCCGAGTCGAACCACTTGACCCTGCCGGTCGGCACTGTCCTCACCGTTCCCTGTCGAATGCGCTGACCCGTTGACCGGGTCACGATCTCCCTGCCGTTTCTTCCCACCGCGACGCGGCAACAGCCCCGTCACGACGAAAGCGCCCCGTTAACGCCACGCAGGTGCGCGCGCCGGGACGCGTCCCACCAAGCGTACCGCGAAGGTGGACGAAATCACCCATCCTTATGGGGCAAGGCCGGTTGCCGGCCACGGCATTGGGGTGAATACGCTGCTCACATGGCGAGCAGCTCACCAAGATCAGCAGTCCTCCCGATCTCGATCGCGATGTTCGGCATCGGGCTGCTGGCCATCGTCCTGATCTTCGCGCTGTTCGCGACCGGCCATCAAGACCTGCCGGCGTGGATCAGCGTCGTCGCGCTGCTGTGCCCGGCCGGGTTGATCTTCGGTGTGATCGCGACCGTGATCCGCGCCCGTCGGCACTAGGTGCTGCGGCGGTAGCCCCGCTCAGCCCGCACCACCGCGGGTTGCGACGGTTCTCAAACCCGGGTCGCCAGCCAGGCCGGGAACTCGGAGAGGTCGTCCAGCGCCACGTCGGCACCGGCTTCGCTGAGCTCGGCGGCCGAGTAGGGCCCCGTGGCCACTCCCACCGCGATCGCCCCGGCGGTGTGGCCGCCGACGATGTCGCCGAAGTGGTCGCCCACGTAGATGTCGGCGCCCTCGGCCAGCAGCACTTCACCCTTGCCCGCGCCGAACACGCCACCGGCGAGCCGATCGACGGTCCAGCCCAGGGCCTTGAGGTGCAGCGCGGCGTTGGGCTCGTACTTGCCGGTGACCACCAGCGTCCGGCCACCGGCCGCGCGCACGGCCTCCAGCGCTTCGGCCGCCCCCGACAGCGCGGCCGTCTCGTCGATCACGACGGTCGGGTAGATCGAGCGGAAGTGGGCGGCGAGCCGCTTCACCATCGGTTCGTCGAAGCCGTAGCCGCGCAGCACGTCCTCCAGCGGCGGCCCGAGGTGAGCGGCGAAGTGCTGCCCGTCCAGATCGGTGCCGAACTCCTCGTTGAGGGCGTCGAAGGCGCGAACCATGCCGGGCCGCGGGTCGATCAGGGTCATGTCCAGGTCGAATCCGACCGTGAGTGCGCTGCGCTCGTCCATCATCTTCAGCTTACGGACACGCTCCGACCGGACTTGACGCGAAACTGTCCAGTACCGAAACTGGGAGTAACACACCTCACATCCCGGCGAGCTGGAGTCGTTCAATGACGAGCACGCACACCGCCCAGCGCGAGAGCTTCCACTCCCTGCGAGCCCACGGCCTGAACTGGGAATCGCTCCCCCTGCGACTGTTCAACAAGGGCAACGCGAAGTTCTGGAACCCCGCCGACATCGACTTCAGCCAGGACGCCGAGGACTGGCAGCGCCTCAACGACGACGAGAAGCGCGGCGTGGCGGGACTGTGCGCGCAGTTCATCGCCGGTGAGGAAGCCGTCACCCAGGACCTCCAGCCGTTCATGGCCGCGATGGCCGCCGAGGGCCGCTTCGGTGACGAGATGTACCTGACGCAGTTCTGCTTCGAGGAGGCCAAGCACACCCAGGTGTTCCGGCTCTGGATGGACGCCGTCGGACTCACCGAGGACCTGCACGAGTACGTCGCCGAGAACCCCGGCTACCGCGAGATCTTCTACAAGGCGCTGCCCGAGACGCTGCAGGCGCTGCACACCGACCCCAGTCCAGAGAACCAGGTCCGCGCCTCGGTCACCTACAACCACGTGGTGGAAGGGACCCTCGCGCTCACCGGCTACTTCGCCTGGCACAAGATCTGCGTGAGCCGGGGGATCCTGCCCGGCATGCAGCAGGTCATCAAGCGCATCGGCGACGACGAGCGCAGGCACATGGCCTGGGGCACCTTCACCTGCCGCAGGCACGTGGCCGCCGACGAGACCAACTGGTCGGTGGTCGAGGACCAGATGGCCACGCTGCTGCCGCACGCCATCGCGCAGGTCCAGTGGAAACCGGCGGACGCTCCCGAGGAGCTGCCGTTCGCGCTCGACAAGGACGAGCTCACCGCCTACGCCTCGGACCGCGCGACCAGGCGCCTCGGCGCGATCTCCAGCGCCAGGGGCATGCCGCTGGCGCAGATCGACGTCGATGCCGAACCCGAGGCCCTCGAAGATCGCTTCGGCGCCGAAGACGCCGCAGAACTGGAAAAACTCCGCGCATGACGTGAGCCGGGGTGGGTCCCTTCGACCAAAACCACCACGCACCGGGAACTTCCCGAGGGAGGTTCCCGGAATACCCCGGCAATCCGTCACCGGAAAACTCCAGTAATCCGTCAGCGGATTACCGGGGTGTTCCGGGTTTCGGTTGTTAGAGGTCGAGGAGTTGGCGGGCTTGTTCGCGCATCTCGACCTTGCGGACCTTGCCGGTGACC